>VGCB01000047.1 GCA_016870235.1 Actinomycetota bacterium
CGCTCGGCGTCGACGGCGGCGGCGACGAGCGCGTCGTCATGGTCGTCGACATCGGCACCAACACCGAGGTGCTCGTCGCGACCCCCGACCGCCTGGTCGCCGCGAGCTGCCCGGCGGGGCCCGCGTTCGAGGGCGGCCTCGTCACCTGGGCGATGCAGGGCGCGGAGGGCGCGATCGAGACGGTCAGGATGCGCGATGACGGCGGCTTCGAGCTCGACGTGATCGGCAGCGTCCGCCCCCGGGGCATCTGCGGTTCGGGGCTGATCGACCTGCTGGCCGAGCTCCGGAGAACCGGGACGATGAGCCCCCTTGGCGTCTTCGCCGGCAAGGCGCGCGAGGTCGTCGTCGATCCCGCGAGCGGGATCACGCTCTCGCGGGCGGACGCGTCCAACCTCGCCCAGGCGAAGGCGGCGAACACGGCGGGGCAGTGGATCGTCCTGCGGACGCTCGGCCTCAAGCCGGCCGACGTCGACCGCCTCTACCTCGCCGGCGGCTTCGCGAGCCACGTCGACCTCGAGAACGCGATCGCGATCGGGTTCCTGCCGCCGGTGCCGGCCGAGCGCATCGTCAAGGCCGGGAACGCCGCCATCCGCGGCGCGCGCCGCCTGCTCCTCGACCGCGCTGCGCGCGACCGGCTCGAGCAGGTCGTCCGGCGCGTCGAGCACGTCGAGCTCGAGACGACGCCCGACTTCTTCGACATCTTCGTCGAGGGCTGCCAGTTCAAGCCGATCCCCGACCTCCTCGTCGCGTGAGCGCCGCGCTCGCACTGCGGCGCCGCTGCGTGGTCGTGGACACGCACCACGAGGAGGAGACGATGCTCGAAGACACAGCCGCCGTGCGACGGACGCCCGGACGAGCCGGCGGAAGCCGTCCGTGACCGCGCCTTTCGTCGTCATCGGCGAGAACGTCCACACGACCCGGGTGCTCCGGCTCGACGGGCCGGAGATCGGCCCCGACGGAGAGGGACGCGAGTCGATCCTCTTCACCGACGTCGAGGGCGGGTCGCGCACGCTGCCGATCCCGGGCTCCGAGAAGGAGCTGCAGCCGTATCTCGAGGGGCGGGCGAAGCACGTGCGGATCGCGGTTCAAGCGGCGATGAACGAGACCGACGACGCCGAGGTCGCCGGTGCCTACCTCGAGACGATCGTCCGTCGCCAGGTCGACGCCGGCGCCCACTACCTGGACGTCAACGTCGACGAGGTCTCCCATCGCCTCCCCGAGCAGATCGCGACGATGCGGTGGCTCGTCTCGTTCGTGCAGTCGCGCACGGACACGCCGCTCGCGATCGACTCCTCGAATCTCGAGATCATCGCCGCGGGCTTCGAGGCGCTCGGCAACCGTGCGGCCGACGCGATGCTCAACTCCGCCTCGCTCGAGCGGCAGGAAGCGCTCGACGTTTCGGCCGCCCACGGCTGTGCCGTGATCGTGACGGCGGCGGGCGAGAAGGGAATGCCGAGCGACGCGGCGCAACGGCTCGAGTACGGCAGCCGCATGGTCGAGCTCGCCCTCGGGCGAGGCATCCCGCTCGATCGCATCTACGTCGACCCGCTGGTCTTCCCGATCTCCGTCGACGGCGCGTTCGGCAACCACTGCCTCGACGCGATCCGCGACCTGCGCTCGCGCTACGGCGCCGCGATCCACATCACGGGAGGGATGAGCAACGTCAGCTTCGGGCTCCCCAACCGGCGGCTCCTCAACGACGCCTTCCTCCTCCTCGCGATCGAGGCCGGAGCCGACAGCGGCATCGTCGACCCGGTCACGAGCGATCCCCGCCGCCTCGCGTCGCTCGCCCGCGACTCGCGGCCCGTGCAGCTCGCGCTCGACGTGCTCACCAGCGCCGACCGCAACTGCCGCGCCTACCTGAAGGCCTACCGGGCGGGAGAGCTCGACTGATGGCGGCATGCCGCGTCCGCGTGCTCCGCTGGCGCGGCATCCCCGCGCAGGTGAAGGTCGTCCCCGATGGGGCGCGCGCCGTCAGCCGTCAGCTCGACGAGCGCTGGCAGCGCGAGATCGACCGCGTCGCCATGCGCGAGGGGCTCGTCGGGACCGACGCGTACCTCGAGGGCTGGACGTGGGCCGAGGAGGAGGCGCGGGAGGGCGACCCGGCCGAGATCGCGGCCGACGTCGTCGCCGAGCTCGAAGCGACCTGGGGCGCCGTCGACGGTCGCTGACGCGGCCTGTCTCTGCCGCCGCCCGGCTCAGCGGGCGGCGGACGCGCGGAGCCGGAGGTTCGGCTGCTCCAGCACGGCCGGGTTGACCGTCGCCGCCGGCACCTCCCCTCGGAGCACCGTCGCCACGTTCCGGGCCGCCTTCTCCTGCAGCTCGACGATCGCGGCGTCGGAGTAGAACGCCGCGTGCGGCGTCACGACCGCGTTCTCGAGCCCGAGCAGCGGCTGCTCCGGCGGCGCCGGCTCCACCCGCAGGACGTCGAGCCCCGCGCCCGCGATCCACCCCTCCCGCAACGCCCGCTCCAGCGCGACCTCGTCGACGAGCGCGCCTCTCGACGTGTTGATCAGGTACGCCGTCGGCTTCATCCGCCGCAGGGCCTCCTCCCCGATCAGACCGTCCGTCTCCGCGCTCGCCGGCGCGTGGATCGAGACGTAGTCCGCCTCCGAGAGCAGGTACGCGAGGTCGTCCGTCAACTCGACCCCGCCCTCGACCCCAGGCCGGAGCCGCGGCGTGCACGCGATCACCCGCATCCCGAACCCGAGCGCCTTCGGCACCAGCGCCTGGGCCGAGTTCCCGAACCCGACGAGCCCCAACGTCTGCCCTCGCAGTCGCGGCAACCGCGCCCGCTCCGCCCCCAGGTCCCACTGCCCCTGCTTCGTCGCCCGATCGAACGCGCACACCCGCCGCGCGAGCGACAGCAGCAGCGCCATCACGTGATCCGACACCTCCTCCACGCAGAAGTCCGGCACGTTGCAGACGAGGATCCCGAGCTCGGTCGCACGACCGACCGGGATGTTGTCGAGCCCGACCCCGTACCGCGCCACCGCGACGCACCCCGGCGCCGCGTCGAGCGCCGCCTCCGGCACCCGCTTCCAGTTCGTCAGGATCGCATCCGCGCGTGGAGCAAGCGCGACCAGCTCCTCCTCCTCACCCGTCTCGGCGACGAGGAGCTCCGCCCCCACGTCGGCCAGGATCGCCCGCTCGATCTCGAGCGACGCCCAGGCGTAGTCCGTCACGAGAACCGTGAACCCCATCTCACTCACCCCGCCGCCACGACAACCAACGGATCACCCACGTCCACGACGTCACCACTCTCGCACAGGAACCGCTCCACCGCGCCCCCGAGCTCGGTCCGAACCTCGAGGAACGTCTTGATCACCTCGATCAGGCCGACGACCCCGCCCTCCGCGACGACGTCGCCGGTGGAGAAGCCGGCCAGCGCGAGCATCCGGGCCGGGAACGGCAACGCCCGCACCGCTCCCTGGTCGGCCGCACACGGCGGTCCGTGCTATCCGCCGACGGTGAGGAGCGGCTCCCCGAGCGCGTCGACGTCGACCGCGATCCCGAGCCCCGCGCCGGTCGGCGCCGCGCCGTAGCCGTTCTCGGAGCGGGGTTGGTGGGCGGCGATGTGCTCGTTCGTCCAGTCGTTCATGAACGAGACCGTGAAGAGAGCGTCAGGCGGCGTGCTCGCGGCGAGATGGGAGACGGCGGCGGTGACGAGGTCGCCGCCCCAGGTGTCCTCGATCGTGACGCGCAGACCGAGCTCGACCGCGAGGTCGCGCATCAGCTTCGCCCTCGTGAGGCCGCCGACCTTGGAGATCTTGAGGTTGAACGCCTCGAGCGCCCTCGCCTCGTGGGCGCGAAGGAGGGTGTGCACGTCGACGATGCACTCGTCGAGCACCATCGGCAACGTCGTCCGCTCGCGCACCAGCAGGCACTCCTCGAGCGTCGGACAGGGCTGCTCGAGGAAGAGACGTTCGAGCTCGTTCAGGCCGCGGGCAGCGACCACGGCGTCCTGCAGGCGCCAGCCGCCGTTCGCGTCGGCAACGACCACGTCGTCGGGCCCCGTGGCGGCGACCACGGCCCGGGCGCGCGCGACGTCCTCGAGCGGGTCGGCGCCGATCTTGAGCTGGAACCGATGGATCCCCTCGGCCGCACGCGCCCGCACGTACGCCGTCATCTCCTCCACCGGCCCCAAAGGCACCGCGAAGTAGAGCGGGAACCGCTCCGCGACACGGCCGCCGAGCAGCTCGCACACGGGCACGCCGACCGACCGTCCGAACGCGTCCCAGCACGCCGTATCGATCGCGCTCTTCGCATACCCGTGCCCCATCAAAGCGCGATCCATCGCAGCCGTCACCGCACCGAGGTTGCAGACATCCAGCCCCAACACGGCGGGCGTGAGCAGGCGCAGCGCCGCGCGCGCTCCCTCGCCGAACGCCGGCAGGTAGGCCGGCCCCAGCGGGCAGACCTCGCCGAACCCCTCGATCCCCTCCTCCGTCGTCACCCGTACGACCGTGCTCGGCAGCACCTCGATCACGCGACCGCCGGACATCACGTACCGGCCGTGGACGTAGGACAGGTCGTAGCCGAAGACATCGATGCGGACGGCTCTCAACTCGTCACCCTCCCTCGCAGACGATCGCTCCCATGATGTCCTCGACGGCGCCGACTCGGCCGAGCGGGATTCGCGACTCGACCGTCGTGCGAAAGGCCGGGTCCGCGAAGTACGGGGCGGTCATCGGCGTCTCGAGGAAGGTGGGGGCGACGGAGTTGACACGGATTCCCTGCGAAGCCAGCTCGACCACCGTTGCCCTGACGAGCCCCTCGACCGCATGCTTGGTGGTGCAGTACACCGAGCGGTTGAGGCCCGATCCGACATGTCCGAGCTGCGACGAGATGTGGATGATCGAGCCGCCCGTTCCCTGCTGCACCATCTTGCGCGCGACGGCCTGCGCGGTCTTGAAGACGCTCTTGACGTTGAGCGCCAGGAGCCGATCGAGGGCCTCGTCGACGTCGAGGAAGGGCTGCGGCGTGTTCGTGCCGGCGCTCGTGACGAGCACGTCGATCCGATGGAGCCCTGCGATCGTGGACATCAGCCGATCCGTGTCGGTGACGTCGCAGACGATCTCCTCGGCGCCGCGGCCGAGCTCCCTGACGGCAGCTCCCACGCGGGCGAGGTCGTCGGCGGTGCGGCTCATCAGCACCAGGTCAGCGCCGGCTTCCGCCAGCGCGACCGCGGCTGCCTCGCCAATGCCCCGGCCCGCACCGGTAACCAGGGCGACGGCGCCGTCGACCCGCAGGGACGGCGTCGAGGGACGCTCGCCGTTCATCGTGACTGCGACCCTACTGGAGATCGTTCGGCCCGACAGGGAGACCCGTCGGCGAGACCGCGGCCGAGGCGCTTCGCCCTTTGTGGGTCGGTGCCGGCGAGGGCGACGGTGGCGGCGAGGTTCGCGTTCATCGGGTACGACCGTGCTGCCTCCCGCGCAGTGCCGCGGAAGATCTCGGTCGCATCCTGACACGTGCGGAGATCGACGACCTGCTCGGCGGGTGTTCCGATCCAGGCGTGAGGAGGCGTGGTCGACGTGGGGCGCACCTCGTCGAGACCGCCGAGTGCGACTGCGCCCGGCCCGTCGAGGCCCGCGATCGCGTCCCGACCCGACACGGTCATCAACGTCGTGAGACGCCGCACTAGTGCGGCGTCTCACAACGTTAGACCGGAAACGATTGTTGTGAGACACCGCACTACCATGCTTGCTGCACGCCGGCCATGCCAGGACGGTGCCGAGACACCGGACGGGCGTGATCCTGAAGCGGTCGCAGCGCGTTTCACCCGGTTTCGGGTGCAACGCTGCGAGAAGCCGCACTAGCGGATCAACCCACGTCCCGCGACCGGCACGATCTCGACCTCGGCGCCCGCCCGGTGCAGGGCGACCTCACTGTGGAGGTTGACCGCTCCGCAGGCGTGGTTCGGCACGATCGTCACCGTCTCGCCGGTCTCGGGCCGCCGACCGCAGGCGCTCAGGTCGACGTGCCCGTGCTCCTCGGAGAGCTGGGTGATCACCGCCTCCGGGTACTCGGTGACGAGACCGTAGGTGGCGCCGTGGCTTTCGAGCCCCAGGTCGCTGGTGAGCGCCTTCGAGCCGGCGTCGAGAATCGCTCGCGCCGGCGTCGGGCGGCTGACGACCATGGCGCGCACCCGGATCGCGCAGTCCTTGAGCGAGAGCGTGCCCGCCGAGACGTGGGGACGATCTCCGTAGACATAGGTGCCGACGCGGAGCTCGGTGATGCCGCCGATCTCGTGCACCTGCCAGGCGGTCAGCGTCCCGCCGCCGCTGACGGAGCCGACCTCGAGACCTCGCTCCTCGATGCGCCTCACCGCCTCCCGCAGCCAGGGGCCGGATGCCCGCGTCGTCGGGTGCGTCATCAGGCCGGCGAACCGCAGGCCCGGCAGACGGGACGCGAGCTCGGCGAGATCCGCGGCCTCTCCGGGGGTCTGGACGCCCGTCCTGCCGTAGCCGGTGTCGCAGTCGACGAGGAAGCCGATCGAGACGGCGTGCTCGGAAGCGGCGGACGAGACGAAGGTGGCGACGGCGGCGGAGTCGGCGCCGACGCAGATCGCGCGACCGGCCGCCAGCTCGGCGAGGCGCTGCCCCTTCCGGCCGCCGATGATCGGGAAGGTGACGAGGAGATCGTCGCCGAGACCGTGCGCCGCGAGCATCTCGGCCTCGCCGACCTTCTGACACGTCAGCCCGATCGCGCCGGCCGCGAGCTGGAGGGACGCGACGAGCGGCAGCTTGTGCGTCTTGACGTGCGGCCGGAGGGCGATCCCGTGATCGTCGCAGTAGGCCTGCATGCGGGCGACGTTCCGGTCGACGGCGTCGAGGTCGATCGTGAGGAACGGCGTCTCGAGATCGTCGAGACGCCCGACGGGCCGTGCGTCCACCGCCGAGCCGGCCGTCACGGAGCAGACCGACCGGGAGCCGGCTCGACGCCGAGTGCCTCGAGAATGGGGGTACCGCCCGCGACGAGGCGTAGGGCAGCCTCCTCGCGTCGATGGAGCGTCGCCACCTCGGCCTCGATCGTCGGCAGGAGCGCCCGGGGGACGACGGCGACGCCGTCCGCATCCGCGACGACGAGGTCTCCCGGCGAGACCGTGACACCGTCGAGGACGATCTCCTCCCCGAGCGTGCCCTCGACATCCTTGGTTGCGGGTCGCGGGCCGAGACCGCGATGGAACACCGGGAACCGGCGCTCCTCGAGCTGGACGATGTCGCGCACGGTTCCGCCGATGACGAGACCGACGATCCCCTGCGCGCCGGCGGAGACCGCCATCAGCTCGCCCCAGTGACCGGCGGCGACCGTCCCGTCGAGCGTCGCCACGATCACGCTTCCGGCCGCAGCCTCCCGTAGCGCCCGATGGAGCGCGAGGTTGTCTCCGGAGCGGCCGGAGACCGTGAACGCCGGGCCGATCGCGACCGCCTGCCGCCACGCCGGCGAGAGCCCGTGGATGACGCCGACGTCGGCGCCGCCGGCGGTGGCGACCGCAGCGGACGAGAGCACCGTCACGCGGTCTCGGACTCCTTCGCGTAGCGGTCACGCGGCGGCGAGAAGACGTCGAGGATCCGGCAGCGACCACCGATCGCGCGACCGCCGTGTGGCACGTCGGGCGGGACGTAGAAGCCGTCACCCTCACGGAGGATCTTGACCTCGTCGCCCTGACGGCGCTCGAACGCGCCCTCGAGCACGAGGCCCATCTGCACCTCGGGATGATGGTGGATCGGGGACTCGGCGCCGTCGTCGATCTCGACGAGGGAGAACATCAGGCTCCCCCGAGTCAGCACGCGCGTGCGGACGCCGGGGGCGATGTCGATCGTGCCGCTGAAATCGTCGTTGCTGAAGAGGTTGCTCATCGTCTCCTCCGTGCCGTCGTGACGTCTACTCCACCATGCTGCCGTATGCGCGGACGGCCTCCGCCCTCGCTCGAGTATCCCTTTTGACAGGCGATTAACGATGTGCAAGGATAACGATCAGCAAACCTTCCTATACATTATGCCCATGAGCACACATACGCGCGACCGCAACTCCCTGATCGGCATCGATGTGGGCGGTACCCACACCGACATTGTCGTCACTCGACCTGATGGGACTCTTGTCTTCGCGGACAAGGTCGCGAGCAATCCGACGGCGCCGGTCGAGGCTATCCAAGACGCTTTGGACAGAATTCCGCGCGGCACGCCTGTTTCGCTCTGCGTGAACGGAACGACGATCGGGATCAACGCGCTGCTTCAGCATAAGCTCCCCCGTGTCGGGCTTGTAGCGACGAAGGGGTTCGGAGACATCCTCCACATTCGTCGGGAGACGAAGGCGAACATCTATGACCTCGATTGGAGGAAGCCGTCGACGCTCATCCCCAGGCATCTCACGTTCGAGGTCGATGAGCGTATCGGCGCGGGTGGCGAAGTCGTCAAGCCGCTCGGCGACCCCCAAGCTCTGCTCGACTGGCTTGACGCAGTTGACCTCGACGAGGTTGCAGTGTGTCTGCTCCACGCTTACCGCAACTCGACGCACGAGCGGCTTGTCCGTGACGCGATTCTCGGGCATCGGCCGGGGGCACGGGTGACCCTTTCTACGGACGTTTGGCCTGAATGGCGCGAGTTCGAGCGAACCTACAACACGGCGCTCAACGCTGCACTCAAGCCGATCGTAGCCGATTACCTTGACGGGCTTGTCAAGGCCGTCAAGAAGACGACAGGGCAAGAGGACGTCTACTTGATGCATGCCGACGGAGGGATCCTACGGCCGGCGGAGATCGCCGAGCGTCCTGTCCTGACGCTGCTATCGGGAACCGTCGCGGGCGCCTTGCTCGGTGCCCGCGTCGCACATGACGCAGGCTACGAAGCGGCAGTGAGCCTCGATATGGGAGGCACGAGCACTGACATCGGCTTCTCCGAGGGTGGTCGGCCGCGACGCAGCGCTGAGCTGTCGATTGAGTGGGAAGGAACACTGGGGTTCTCCGGGATTGATGTCGCGTCGATCGGGGCAGGCGGGGGCTCAATCGTCTGGGCCGACGAAGCAAATGGCCTGCACGTCGGGCCTACGAGCGCGGGCGCTGATCCTGGCCCCGCGTGCTATGGACGTGGCGGCGAGCGCCCTGCGCTTACGGACGTCTACCTCGCGCTCGGTTATCTCGGCCCTGCGCCGGTGATTGGCGGGCGTCAGCTGAGCAAGACTCGGGCAATGGCTGCGCTCCAGGGCCTTGTCGAGCAGACGAAACTCGACCCAATACGTCTCTGCGCTGGAGTCTATGAGATCGCAAACTCCAACCTCGCCGCCGGGATCAGGCGTGTGACGATTGAGCGCGGAGTCGACCCTCGCACCTGCGCCCTCATGTGCTTTGGTGGCGCCGGCCCGCTTCATGCCGCCGCCCTTGTTAAGCATATCGGCCTTGCGTCAGCGCTAATTCCCCCACGACCGGGCAACGGCTCTGCGCTGGGTCTACTGCTTGCGCCCGTGAAGCACGGGGTTTCTCAGACTCTATATGCGGCGCTTGATGAGCTACCCAATCCCGACTACCAGAAGGTCGTCGACGAGCTGCGAAGGCGCGCCGTAGCCGCTTTGCCGGAGACAGGGGAAGACGTTACCCTCACCTGGCACTTCGCTCTCCGTTATCGAGGGCAGACACGTGAGCTCGCGGTCGAGGTGCCCGACTCGGCGGTCGGAGAGCTGAGTGAGCCCGACAGGTCGGCTGTCGAGGATGCCTTTCATGCGAAGCACGAGAGCGAGTTCACGTTCTCGGCTCCCAGTGAACCGATTCAACTCGTGACGATTCGCTGTGAGGCCACGCTGCCTCCGCGATCGTACGGCCGTTCTGTTGCTCCGGAGATCGGGCACCACCAGGAGGAAACGCTGAGCGACACCGAGGCCTGGTTCCTCGGCGATGACGGTGCTATCGAGTCCGTCGCAACGAGGTTGTTGCAGCGAGATTCGGTCAAACCCCTCGAGTCGATCGACGGCCCGGCAATCATAATGGACGTTGGATCCACAATTCTGTTGCCGCCTGGTTCTAGCGCGCGTGTCG
>VGCB01000048.1 GCA_016870235.1 Actinomycetota bacterium
TGCGGGCCGAGGTCGACCTCGTGCTCCCCCGCAGGCTCCAGGCGGAGCGCTGGGTACGATGCCGGACGACCCGGCGCGCACGGATTATCCGCGGGGTCGGCCGCACGGTGCGCGTGCGGACAGCGACGCTGCGCGTGCCGACCGCGACGTTCCGCGTGCGGTTTGCCCTCGCCACCATGGAGCGGAAGCTGCGCCTCAGCCTGGTCGCCGTCGGCCGGGTGGCGCGCGGCACGCCCTGGCTTGAGGCCGCGCTCGGGGTGCTCCCCCGCAGGCTCGCGTTCCTCGCCCGCACCGAGCGCGAGCACGCGCTGGTTGCGGAGGCGATGCGGGTCGCGCAGGCGCTGCGCGCGTGGCAGCAGCTGTGCCCGGACCGGGAGCCGCTGACGCCGGAGGACTACCAGGCCTACACCGGGCACCTCGCCGGGTGGCGGGCGCTGATGGACCACTACGACGTCGTCCAGGCGTACTCCGTCGACCCGATCATCCCGCTGCTCGCCGGCTTCGAGCGGTACGCCGCCTACGAGCACGGCACCCTCCGCGAGATCCCCTTCGAGGACAGCCCGCGCGGCCGGACCTGCGCCCTCTCCTACTGCCTCGCGCCGCGGATCTTCGTCACCAATCTCGACGTCCTCCCCTCGGTCGACCGGCTCGGGATCGAGCCCGAGCGGGTCGTGTGCCTCCCGCACGCCGTCGACAGCGGCCGGCTGATGCGGTTCGCGCGCGACAACCCCTCCCTCGTGCCGCCCGCGTCAGGCCCCCCGGTCGTGTTCTCGCCCACCCGGCAGGACTGGATCGAGGAGGACGGCAACTGGAGCAAGGGCAACGACCGGCTGCTCCACGCCGCACGGGCGCTGCTCGACGAGGGGCACGAGTTCCAGCTCGTGCTCGTCGCCTGGGGCCGCGACCTCGACGCGTCGCGCGACCTCGTCGCCGACCTCGGCCTCGGCGTCGCCGTCGAGTGGATCGAGCCGCTCCGCAAGCGGGAGCTGTGGGCGCGCTACCTGACGAGCCACGCCGTCGTCGACCAGTTCGTCCTCGGCGCGATCGGCGGCGTCGCCTTCGAGGCGCTCGCCTTCGGCCGCCGCATCGTGACCGCGCTGGACGTGCCCGCCGCGACGCGATTCTTCGGCGAGCCGCCGCCCGTGCTCGCCGCCTCGACCGCAGCGGAGGCGGCCGACGGGCTCCGCCGGGTGCTCGCGGACCCCGCCGACGCCGCCGGCCTCGGCGCGGCCGGGAGTGCCTGGTTCCGGCGCTACCACTCCTCCGAGCGGATCATGGAGCTCCAGCTCCGGGCATACGCCGCGTTAGTGCCGGGCCTCCACCCGGCGGGCGCAGCCCGGGGCGACGGGCATACTTCCTGACCGTGGACGACTCGCTGCTCACGATCCTCGCCGACCCGGTCACGGGCGAGCTCCTCGAGCCGTTCGTGGCGGCGGACGGCGACGGCGAGCTCCGCAGCCCGTCTGGCCGCTCCTACCCGATCCGAGGCGGAATCCCGCGCTTCGTCCTCACCGAGGACGAGGGCCAGACGCAGACGCAGACGAGCTTCGGCTTCAAGTGGACGAAGCGCGACTCCTTCGGCTCCGACGGCATGCGGCGGGAGCTGCACTCCTGGCTCTACGAGCGGTACGGGTTCTCGTCCGGCGAGGACATGCGGGCGTACTTGGGCAGCCGCAGGCGCATCCTCGACGCGGGCTGCGGCGCCGGGTTCGCCACCTCCGGCTGGATCGCGGACGGCTGGAACGCCGCCGGCGGCGAGTACGTCGGCGCGGACATCTCGGCCGCGATCGACGTCGCCCAGGAGCGGCTCGGCGGCTTCCCCGGCACACACTTCGTCCAGGCCGACATCCTGCAGCTGCCGTTTCGCCCGGAGAGCTTCGACACGATCATCTCAGAGGGCGTGCTGCACCACACCCCGTCCACCGAGCGGGCGTTCAACGCGCTCGTGCCGCTGCTCGCGCGCGGGGGCGAGATCATGATCTACGTCTATCGGCTGAAGTCGCCGATCCGCGAGTTCACCGACGACTACGTGCGCGACCGGCTCGCGGGCATGTCCCCCGACGAGGCCTGGGAGGCGCTACGCCCCCTGACGCGGCTGGCGCAGTCACTCGCCGAGCTGAGAACCGAGGTCGAGGTGGTCGAGGACGTCCCCCTGCTCGGAATCCCGGCCGGCCGCTACGACGTGCAGCGCCTGATCTACTGGCACGTCGCGAAGCTCTTCTGGAACGAGCACCTGCAGTTCGAGGAGAACAACCACCTCAACTTCGACTGGTACGCCCCCACGTACGCCCACCGGCACACCGCCGAGGAGCTGCGCGGCTGGTACGAGGCGGCGGGGCTCGAGGTGACGCGATTCCACGAGCACGAGGCGGGGTACACCGTGCGCGGCACGAAGCCCCGCTAGACCCGTCCGCGGAGCCGCCGGCGCCGCGGCGCCTACGTCCCGAGCGCCGACCAGCCAGCCGTCGTGGGCGCCGCACCGAGCGAGCGCGGCGCGTGGTCGTCGTCCACGTGCCACTGCGCGTGCCGGGAGGGGGACTCGCCGTCCACGAAGAGGCGGTTCCACCACTCGAACGAGAGAAGCGACCAGATCAGCAGGCGGTGGTTGCGCCGGCCGGACGCGTGCTGGTCGAGGACGCGGCGGATCGCGTGCTCGCGGAACCAGTCGCGCGCGAGCGTCCGCGGGTCGAGGAGCACCTCGCGGATGTATTGCATCGTCGGCCCCTTGTACCAGGACTCGTCGGGCGGGCTGAAGCCCTGCTTCGGCTTGTCGATGATCTCCGCCGGTAGCACCTCGCGCATCGCGGCGCGCAGGATCTGCTTGCCCGAGCCCTCCGTCACCTGGAGCCCGAGGGGGATGCGGAGCGCCAGGTCGACCAGCTCGTTGTCGAGGAAGGGCACGCGCGACTCGAGGCTGTGCGCCATCGAGACGCGGTCCTCGATCACGAGGAGCCCGTGCAGGAAGGTCTTCGCCTCGAAGTAGATGGCGCGGCTCAGCGGGTCGAAGCCGGCGGCCGGCTCGATCGCGCGCCGGTACGCGTCGAGGGGTGCGTGCTCGCCGACGCGCTCCCAGGCCGACGCGGAGAAGAACGACGGCTTCTCGGCATCGGGAACGAGCCGCGTCCAGTACGCGTAGTGCGCCTGCTCGAACGTCGCCGGGTCGTCGAGGTGGCGCACGAGGTCGTAGCGCCACGGGTAACCGGCGAAGAGCTCGTCACCGCCCGTGCCCGCGAGGGCGACGGTAACGAACTTCGACGCGAGGCGGGCGATGTAGTGGTTCTGGTAGCACATGCCCGCGCGCAGGTCCTCGAGGTGCCAGATCAGCTCCGGCAGGACCCATGCCATGTCGCCCGCGTGCATCACCATCTCGTAGTGCTCCGTCCGGAACGTGCTGGCGACGCGCTCCGCGTCGGCCCGCTCGTCGAACACCATCTCCATGCCCGTCGCCACCGACATGTCGAATCCGCCCGTGAACGTCATCAGCCGCGGGATCGACCGCGACGCGACTGCGGCGATCGAGGCCGAGTCCATGCCGCCGGAGAGGTAGCTGCCGACGGGAACGTCGCTGACGAGCTGCCGGCGGACGGCGTCCTCGAAGGTCGAGGCGACGAGCCCGATCCACTCGTCCGCCGGGACGTCGCGCTCCGGCTCGAACCGCACGTCCCAGTACCGACGCGGATGCCCCACTGTGCGCCCCGCGACCATCGTGGAGCCAGCGGGCAGGATCGAGACACCCTCGAACAGGGTCAGATCCGAGACCGTGTTCTGGAACGTGAAGTACTCCGCCAGGCCACCCGGCGAGACCGACGGCCGGTACCCGGCCTCGATCAGCGCCTTCACCTCGGAGCCGAACAGGAGCCGCCCCGCGTCCACCACCGTGTACAGCGGCTTCACGCCAAAACGGTCGCGAGCGAGGAAGATCTCGCCCGCGCGGGCATCCCACACCGCGAGGGCGAACATGCCGTTGAACCGCTCGACGCACGCAGGTCCCCACTGCTCGAACGCGCGAAGCACGACCTCGGTGTCCGTCCGCGAGCGGAAGCCGTGGCCCAGGTCGCGCAGCTCCGCCGCGAGCTCGCGGAAGTTGTAGAGCTCACCGTTGTAGACGAGCACAAGCCGTCCGTCGTCGCTCGCCATCGGTTGGTGGCCCGCCTCTGTCGGGTCGATCACCGCCAGGCGGACGTTGAGGAGTCCGACGTTCGCGGAGACGTGGACGCCGACGTCGTCGGGACCGCGATGCCGGATGGCGCGGGCCATCCGGTGCAGCTCATGAGGGTCGACGGTCCGCTCGCGCAGATCGAGGATGCCCGCGATGCCGCACATCAGGCCGTCGTACTGTCGCCGTCCCCGAGCATGTGGTCGAGCCCGACCGCGAGCGGGGTGAGAGGGGTGCTGCCGAGGAACGCCTGCATCAGGTCGTTCGCCGCGACGATGTCGCCGCCCACAGTTGCCGACCCCTCCTCGAACACGGGCGCCCGTCCGACCACTGCGCCAATCGCCTCGGCGAGCCCGCGGACGTCGACGACGTCAGGGCCTGCGACGTTGATGACCGAGGCGGCCGTCGTCTGAAGGCCACGCCGCACGACGGCGACGACGTCGGCGACGTACACCGGGTTCATGCGGGGGCGTCCGCCCCCGTTCAGCGTGACCGCCTCGCCGCCCCGGACACGTCCGGCGATGGCCGGGATCATCCGTCCCGTCTGCCCCGGGCCGTACGGCACGAACAGCCGGATGACGGTCGTCGCGAGCAGGTCGGCGTACGCGCTCACGAGGCGCTCGGCCGCCATCTTCGTCGCGCCGTAGAAGTCCCGCGCCGCGAGCGGCGACGACTCGGTGAGCACCTCATCGGCCATCCCGTAGACGGAGCCCGACGAGGCGAACACGAAGTGCGTCGCGCCCGTCGTCCGCGCGATCTCGAGCAGTCGCTGCGTGGAGGCCACGTTCACCGCGAACAGCCCGTCGGCGCCGTCCGGAAAGCGGACGTTCGCCTGCGCCAGGTGCACGATCGCGTCCGCGCGCGGGAGGTCGCCCGCTGCGAACGGCGCCCCGAGGTCGCAGAGGACGGGCTCGACGCCCGGCAGGCTCGGGATCCGGGCGCGGTCGTGGCCGACCGCGACGACCTCGTGGCCGTCGTCCGCCAGGGCGGGCAGCAGGTGGGAGGCGACGAAACCGGTCGCGCCGGTGACGACGACTCTCACCGGTTCGCCCTCACCCAGTCGATCGTGTCGCGGAGGCCACGATCGAGGTCCCAGCCCGCCTTCCAGCCGAGCAGGCGCAGGGCCTTCTCGTTGCTGCCGACGCGGCGGCGCATGAGGACGCGCACGTCCGGCTGGTACTCCACCGGGGCGGGCGAGCCGGTGATCTCGATGATCTTCTCGGCGATCTCGCGGGCCGACGCCTCGGTGCCACTGCCCACGTTGAACTCCTCGCGGGAGACGGAGGACGCCATCGCGGCGACGTTGGCGGCGGCGACGTCCTTCACGTGCACGAAGTCGAAGGATTGCGACCCGTCGCCGGTGATCGAGGGCGACTGGCCGTCGATGGCCCGCCGGATCACGGCCATCACGAGGCCGCCGGTCTGCCGCGGACCGTAGACGTTCATGTAGCGGAGGGTGACGTAGGGCAGGCCTTTGTCGTCCTCGACCGCCCGGAGGATGTACTCCGCTGCGATCTTGGACGCCCCGTACATCGTCCGCGCGTCGAGCGGGTGGGACTCGTCCATCGTCTCGTCGGTATCGCCGTACACCGAGGACGCCGACGAGAACACGACCTTCTGCGCACCGACCTGCTGCGCGGCGTCGAAGACGTTGTAGCTGCCGACGACGTTCACCTCGAGCCCGAGGCGCGGGTTCTCGATCGTGGGCCCAAGCGGCAGGACGGCGAGGTGGAAGACGCCGTCGGCGCCCGCGAAGGCGGTCTTGAGCCCCTCCGGGTCGCGCACGTCGCCCTGGACGATCTCGACCTTGCCGGACGTGAGCGTCTCGGCGATGCTGGCCTCCTGCACCGTGGCGTCGAACACGACGACCCGGCGGGCGTCGGCCGCGACGAGCGCGTCGACGAGGTGCGAGCCGACGAAGCCCGTGCCTCCGGTGACCGCGAACGTTCTGCCCGCTATCTCCACTCCTGCTCCTTGTCCTCGGGAATCGGCCCGTCGATCCTAGCCGTGGCGCTCGGCGGGCAGACCCTGGCGGCGGGCCGCGACGGCAGCGAGCGCGGCCCGATACTCCTCCTCCATCATGCGCGCGATCGCGACCGGGTCGTGCCACCGCTCGGCCCACGCGCGTGACCGCTGCCCGAGCCGCGGAAGCTCGTGGCGGCGCTCGGTGAGGAGCGTGCGGAGCACCCCGGTGAGGCTCGACGGCTCGGCCCGGACGACGGGCAGGCCGTCGCGCATCTCGTCCGGCACGCGCGCCAGGTCGGCGTCGGCCACGTAGGCGACGACCGGCTTGCCGAGCAGCATCAGCTCGACCGCGAGACCTCCGTACCACCCGACGAGCAGCTGGTCGACGAGGAGATCCGCCTGCTCGTAGAGGCGGCGGGCCTCGGCGTGGGAGACGCGCTCGACAAGCCTGAAGCGGAACGGGACGCCCTCCTGCTCGAGTGTCCGCACCGCCTCGAGCACGTGTCGTGTGCCCTTGACGCCGCGATGGCTCGGCGCGTGGAGGACGAGGGGGGCCTCCGACGGCGGCGCCGCGACCGGCTGCCAGTCGCGCGGGTCGACGTTGGCGTACGGCACGAACCGCGCGCCGGGCGGCAGCACGTCGAGGAGGTCGGGGTTGAGCGCGAGGATGCGGTCGGCGTGGCGGGCGAAGCGGGCGACGCGTCGCTGCTTGAGGCGGTCGGAGGTGGCGTCGTAGTAGCCGGGCTCGACCTCGCCGAGCGGGCTCACGGGGCGGGTCGCGAGGACGTCGCCGCGCCGCGCGTCGTCGCCCTGGAAGGTGACGACGATCGCCTTGCCGAGCGCCCTGAGGAGCGGCAGGTCGCGCTGCTCGAGCACCCGTGCGTACGCCCGGTGGAGCGCACGCGGCAGGGCGGCGTGGCGGCCGGCCGAGCGGGTCATCGGCTGCGGCATCAGCGTCTGCCCCGCGTTGAAGTGGATCACGTCGAAGTCGCGGCAGGCGCGGAACAGGAGCCCGGGGCGGTGGAGCTCCAGCCACAGGCGGTTGGCGTCACGCCGCAGCACCACCTCGTCCGCGGGGTAGGCGAGGTACGTCTCCTGGTCGACGATCGACCAGCTCTCGAGCCCGATCTCGCGCTCGGCCCGCGCGAGCGTGGTGGGATGACCGCCGGTCGCGGTCGGGACGTGGAGGACGCGCATCAGCCGCCGTGCGGGACGACCCCGGCGGCGCGGTTGACCCGATCGAAGACCTCGCCGACGGCGTCGAGGGAGTGGTGGCGCGCCGCGAACGCGCGGGAGCGGCGACCGATCTCCCGGAGATGCTCGCGGTCGGTCGCGGCGAGCCGCCGCAGATCGTCCTCGATCGTTCCGGGCCGTGTGTCGATCAGCGGAATCTCGCCCTCGGCGACGAGGCCGGCATCGACGTAAAACTGGAGGAAGTCGGGCCGGAGGTGGCAGAGCACCGGCTTCTCCATCGCCATCGCCTCGAGGGCGAACATCGCGTACCAGCCGATCACGAGCTGGTCGACGACGACGTCGGCCTCGGCGATCGCCTCGCGGACACGCGTGTTCGGCACGGCCTCGAGCAGCGTCAACTCGATCAGGACGCCCTCGGCGCGCAGGCGCTCGACGGCCGCGACGACGTGTGCCGAGCCCTTGATGTGCCGGTGGTTCGGCGCGTGGAGCACCCGGAGCGGAGCCCCGGGCGCGGCCGGCGGCGCGGGCAGTGGATGCCACTCCTCGAGGTCGATCGAGAAGTGCGCCAGCATCAGCGTATCCCAGTGGTAGAGGTACTCGACCCAGTCGCAGCCGCCGATCAGGTGGCTCGCATGGCGCGTCCACAGGTCGATCTGCGCCGCGACGCGCCGGCGCCGCAGACGGAAGGCGGGGTAGTCGCGCGCCATCGCGTCCTTGAAGAGGAGGTTCCGGGTGCGGGTCAGGTCCTGGATGTCGCCGCCGTAAGGCATCACCACGGTCGCGACGCCCGCGAGGCGGAGCAGGTGAGGCTCGAAGCGCCACAGGAAGATCCAGCGGCTCCCGAGCGGGCCTCCGTTGAAGTAGTGGTAGACGCAGCGGTAGCGCCACACCGCGAGGACGAAGAGCGCGACAGAGGCGAGAGGGCGCAACAGGCGAAACCGCGCGAGCCACCAGCGGTCGCCGCGGACGTCGAACTCCTCGGTGATGAAGTAGACGCTGCCGACGAAGGTCTGGGTTCGGTAGCCGCGCCGCTCGAGCGCCTTCCGGTGGTGCGGGTGGCTGACGATCGGCTCGGGGCCGATGCCGACGTCGTAGGGCCTGTCCCGATACCGTGCCCCGACGACCGCGAGGAGGAGGATCGGCAGCGATGCGCATTCCACGGCGAGCTCGTAGAGGAACCGCATGACTTTCACCATCGCTGCGCACCTTACTGCGACGGGCCGCGGTACCCGGGTGGCCCCGCGCCCGGCGGCGGCGCCGCGCAGCCGCTGAGCCGTGTGCGGGATCTGCGGCATCGTCGAGCTGGGTGCGCCCCCCGCCGAGGCCGTGGTGGCGCGGATGAGCGCCTGCCTGACGCACCGCGGCCCGGACGGGGACGGGCTGTTCGCGGCCGAGGGGGTCGCGCTCGGGCACCGGCGGCTAGCGATCATCGACACGTCCGCCGCCGGCCACCAGCCGTTCGCGAGCGACGACGGCCAGCTGCAGCTCGTCCACAACGGCGAGGTCTACGACTACCGCGAACTCCGCACCGAGCTCGAGGCGAAGGGGCACCGGTTCCGCAGCGGCACCGACACCGAGGTGATCCTTCGCGCCTACGAGGAGTGGGGCGACGCCTGCGTCGAGCGTTTCAACGGGATGTGGGCGTTCGTGCTCTGGGACGGACGGCGGCAGCGGCTCCTCTGCGCGCGCGACCGCTTCGGCGTCAAGCCGTTCCTCTACCGCTGGGACGGCAGGCGCCTCGTCTTCGCGAGCGAGCCGGCCGCGTTCCGCGCCGACCCCGCGGCACACCTGCGGCCCGACCTGCAGGCGGTACGGGACTTCGTCGGGCTGGGGGCGACCGACCACACGGACGGCACGTTCTTCGAGGGCATCCGGCGGCTGCCGGCTGCGCATACCCTCGTCGTCGACGCGTCGGGGCTACGGCTGCGGCGGTACTGGGCGCTCGAGCCTCGGCCGGTCGACGGCGACCCGGTCGTGGCCTTTCGCGAGACGTTCCTCGACGCCGTCCGCCTGCGGCTGCGGTCGGACGTGCCGGTTGGGACCGCGCTCTCGGGCGGGCTCGACTCGTCGGCGATCGCCGTTGCGATCGACCACTTGCTGCGCACCGAGGCCGAGAGCGCGCGCCCGGTGGGCGACCGCCAGCGCACGTTCACCGCCTGGTTCCCCGACCACGGCTTCGACGAGCGCCCGTTCGCCGAGGCGGTTGCCTCGGCGATCCTGTCGGAGCCACACTGGGTGACGTTCTCCGACGCCGACCTCGTCGACGTCCTGCCGCGCGTGGTCGAGTGCCAGGGCGAGCCGTTCGGCTCGACGAGCATCGTCGCGCAGTGGCACGTGATGCGCGCCGCGCGCGACGCGGGGATCACGGTGATGCTCGACGGGCAGGGCGGGGACGAGGTGCTCGCGGGGTACCCGATGACGTTCGGGTACCGCTTCGCCGACCTGCTCACGACCGGGCGGCTCCCTGCGCTCTGGCGCGAGTTGGCCGTGTACCGCCGCCGCCACGGCGCGTCCGCCGCCGCCACCGCCCTCGCGACCCCCTTCCTCCCCGCTCCGCTCCGCCAGCGCCTGCGCGAGCGGCGCCTCGCCGGCGTCGGGCTGCTCGGGCCCGCGGTCGCCGGCCTGGCGGTCACGCCCCAGCCTCGGCCGCGCGAGGGCCTCCCCGACCGCCTGCGACGGCAATACTCCACGATCCTGCTCGACCGCGGGC
>VGCB01000049.1 GCA_016870235.1 Actinomycetota bacterium
AGAAGCTCGGCGACCAGAGCGGCCGGACGCCCGGTGCCGAGGCCTCGAGCGACATCCGGGGGGTCGTCTCGACCGTCGGTCGGGAGAGCATCACCGTCGCGAACGACACCCGCTCGCTGACGTGCAAGGTGAACGCGGAGACGGGACCGTCCGTCGCGGACCTGAAGGTCGGCGCCAAAATCATGGTTCTCCGCCGGAACCGCGTCCTTGTCGCCATCAAGCCGGTCGACGCGCCTCCGCTCGCCGGCGATGACGACGACTCGACGGAGGCGGGAGAGCCGGAAGGGAAGCAGGAGCCGGAGCACGCGACGGAGCCCACCCCGGGTCAGGAGCAGTGGGCGATGACGTTCGCCTTCCGCGGGCCGGTCGCCTCTGTCAGCCCGGATCGGATCTTCGTGACGACCGACGGCGGCTCGCGCTCGTGCCTCGTGCCGGAGGCGCTGCGGCCGGCGGTTGCGGGCTTCGCAGTCGGGGCGGTCGTCAAGATCGTGTGCAGCGGCGAGGATCTTCCGCACGCGAAGCTCGTCTCGATCGAGAACGGCTGATCCGCCGGCGGTGCGGGCTCCCCTCTTCGGGGCCCGCACCACCCGGTGACCTCGGCGCCGGGTTGGCGGTCTTACCCCCGGCCACGGGTCTACGCGACCGTCACCTCGAGCTCCTCGCGTTCGAGCGGCGGCACGTCCGTCTCCCACCGCCTCCCCAAGGTGAAGGTGATGCGCACGTGCCCCGGTGCGAGGCCTTCGAGCTCGAAGAGCTCGGGCAACGAGACGTTGTCGGGCGGCGGCCCGCCGGGCTCTGCCGCGGGCAGCGGGCCCGAGGGGCGTCGAGTGACCCCCACGACGCCTTCGGGCCCGTCGACCGTCACGTCCCAGGAGTAGCCGGCGCTCCCGAGACCGCGGAAGCGCAACTCTTGGCGCTCTCCCACGATGAGAAGAACACTAGGCACTGCCGATGACCACCCCCTCGTGCCAGCCCGCGCTGTCGCGCCAGTAGTGCTGGAGCTTGCGGTCGTAGCGCAGAACGATCAGCTCCAGGTTGAACCCGAAGCTCCCCTCGACGAGGGCGGCGACAGCCTGGATGTCGTGGCCGAAGGTCGCGCTCCGCCGCCAGAGGCCGTCCCCGTGGTTGTTCCGCCACCAGTGCTGCACGCGCCCGCCGGCCGCCACGCAGAGCTCGAAGTTGCCGACGTCGTTCTCGTTCGAGGCGCCGAACTGTCCCTCGATCATGCATGGGGCGCTCGAGCACCCGGAGCCGAAGGTCGGCCCCTGCTTCCACACCATGCCGTGGTCGCTGTCGCGCCACCAGTGCTGCATCCGGCAGTCGTTCAGCACGCACACGAGCTCGAGGTTCCCTTGCGAGTAGCTGCTCTGGATCAGGGAAGGACCGCTGAACGCGACGTTGGCGCCGAACCGGACTGACTCGCGCCATGTCCACGGCGGTCCGTTCTCGCGCCACCAATGCGTGAGCCGCGCATCGCTCGTCCGCACGACGACCTCGAAGTTGCCGGGCTTTCCGTAGTTGCCCTGGATGAACCCGGGCACGCCCCAGACGTCGGGCGGGCCGAACACCCCACCGTTCCTCCACTGGTGCGTCGCCTGGTCGAACCACCAGTGGTGCAGTCTCCTGCCCGTCGTCATGTACACGCATTCGAAGTTCCGGTTGTACGTCGTCGCCGTCAGCGTCGGGCACACCGCCGCGTCGCCGCCGAACGGGGCGTACGCCGTGTGCCACGGAAAGCCGGCCGCGTCGTTGTCGCGCCACCAGTGCTGGACCAGTCCGCCTCCTCCGACTGTCGCGAGCATCTCGAAGTTCCGGTAGTGGCTCCCGTTCCCGCTCTCGACGAGGTTCCCGTTGTGGAGCCTCCGTTTCGTCCATGGGTCGGGATTGACGTTTCGGATGCCGAGCTTCGCGTACCTGTCGATGCCCGACTCGCCATAGCCGATCAGTGCGTAGCCGTTCAGACCCCACGTCGTGCCCCAGGAGTTCTTGACGATCCACGCCTTCTGACCGTCGTCGTAGCCGACGACGAGCATCAGGTGGCCGCCCGCAACGGTGTTCCACGGTGCGGTCGACGCCTTGTAGACGGCCGAGCCGTGAGTGAAGAAGTCCTGCCGGACCTCGAACCACGTTGCGAGCGGGCCCACCGTGTCGAGCCACGCCTTCTGGTCGGCAACGCTTCCGACCCAGGTCGCGTCCATGGCGCCGCGCACCGTTCGCCCCGAACGATCAGGGCTCGGCGTGTAGGCCACGTCGGTGGTCGTCCATGGGAAGCAGTCCGGGTCACATTGGCCGTGCTGCCGGATCCAGTCCGTTGCTGCGCCGACGTTCCCGAGGTCGGCGCACTTTGCGCCGATCCCCTTGGGGACATCGCCCTCGGATAGACGGGGCCAGATGCAGTGCTCGATCCGGACCATTGCTTCGACGAGCGCGGTTGCAGCGAACGCCCAGCACGCGTTGCAGGGGTTCTGGTCGCGGACGCTCGTGATCCACGGCCATCCCCAGCGATTTCGCCAGTCGACCGAGGCGGGTGGCGCTCCGCCGGACGGCGCCCCCCGCCGAAGTGGCCGACCTCCTGTTGCGGGGCAGGTGCCCGGCCAGCCCCCTTCGGCCGCGGCGGTAGCAACGGTTTCACCTTGTCGGGGAGAAACCTGTGTGCCACGGCACGCTCGACGAGGTACGGGTTCATCGGGGCGCGGGCGAACACCTTCGCGAAGTCGACCCGGCTCGCTTTCGCCGATTCGATCATGCCTTTGGTGCTGGCGCCGGTGCCGAAGCGCGGTATGCGCTCGTCGTCGGCGAGGTGATCCGCCACCCTCCAACCGAGCTTCTCGGCGACGATCGCCTTGCGGACGTCGCCCACGGTCACTGACCGTTCCCGAGGCACGCGTGCCTCCCTTCTCCCCGGCCGCCGCCTTGCTCGTAAACGGGACAGTACTCCTCGCGCGACCCGCCCTCAAGGGTCCGGGCTCGACGGTCGATGACATCATCGAGGACCAATGGCCGATATCGGACCTGTCATCCGCGAGATCGACGTCGAGCCCGCAGAGGAGCCCGTTCCGACACCCGAACCCGTCGAGTCCGAGCCCGAGAGAGAGCGGGAGCTCGAACCCGCGTCCACGTGAGCGCCGGCGTCGGGAGCTCGGGCGCGCCCGTCGACGAGCCGATCCTCGGCTGGCGCATCTGGCGGATCGCCGGGTCGCACCTGCAAGCCGTCGTTTGGGGTGTCATCTGGGAGCCGCAGGCGCGGTTCGAGGCGCGCTGTGAGGAGCGGCCGTCGTCGTTCTGGCCCTCCCTCGGGGCACCGGAGCCGCATCAGGCCCCGGGTCGGAGCTGCGACTGCGGCGTGTACGCGTTCACGTGCCGCGAGGACGCGGAGCTCCTCGCCCGTGAGAAGGTCGACGGCGACGTCATCGCGCTCGGCCGCGTCTCCCTGTGGGGCCGCGTGATCGAGGCCGAGCGCGGCTTCCGCGGCCAGTATGCATACCCGTATGACGTTACGCTGCTCGGTGGCTCGGCGCAGCTTGCTCGGAGGATCCGATCCGAGTACGCGATTGACGTCGACCACGCGCCGGCGGTCACACCGCTCCATCACGGGAGCGGCTGAGGGTCGTCGCCGCCCCGGCCCTGCTCCTCCGCGGCGGAACCGTCAACACGCAGAAGCGCGACCCTCACTCAGGGAGTCTCGTGACGCGGGGACGCCCGAGACGCGCGCCAACGGCATCGTCGCGATCATCGGGGCCGCATCCCATGGCACGTACCCGGATCGAGCCGACGAGGACGCCCGCTACCCTCCAGCGGTGCCCGGGCGTGACGACCTTCGCAACGTCGCCATCGTCGCGCACGTCGACCACGGCAAGACGACGCTCGTCGACGCGATGCTGTGGCAGTCCGGCTCCTTCCGCGAGAACCAGGACGTGGCCGAGCGCGTCCTCGACTCGATGGACCTCGAGCGGGAGAAGGGGATCACGATCCTCGCCAAGAACACGGCGGTCCGGTACGGCGAGACGAAGATCAACATCGTCGACACGCCCGGTCACGCGGACTTCGGCGGCGAGGTCGAGCGTGGCCTCCGCATGGTCGACGGCGTGCTGCTCCTCGTCGACGCGAGCGAGGGACCGCTGCCGCAGACGCGCTTCGTGCTGCGGAAGGCGCTCGAGGCGCGGCTTCCCGTCGTTCTCGTCGTCAACAAGGTCGACCGGCCGGACGCACGGATCGACGAGGTCGTGAACGAGGTGTACGACCTCTTCCTCGACCTCGACGCCGACGAGAGCCAGATCGAGTTCCCGATCGTCTACTGCAACGCGAAGGCGGGACGGGCGGGCGCGGCGCCCGACGAGCTCGTGTCCGACCTGAAGCCGCTCTTCGACACGCTGCTCGCGACGATCCCGCCCCCGTCGTACGACGAGGGCCACCCGCTGCAGGCGCTCGTCGCCAACCTCGATGCGTCGCCCTACGTGGGCCGGCTCGCGATCTGCCGCGTCGCCAACGGCTGGCTGCGCAAGGGCCAGCAGATCGCCTGGTGCCGCCGCGACGGCACGGTCGAGCGGGCGAGGGTGACCGAGCTCTACGTCACCGACGCGCTCGAGCGCGTGCCCGCGGACGACGCGGGACCGGGGGAGATCTGCGCGGTCGCGGGCCTGCCGGACGTGACGATCGGGGAGACCCTGGCGGATCCCGACGAGCCGAGGCCGCTGCCCGTGGTCGAGGTCGACGAGCCGTCGCTGGCGATGACGCTCGGCGTCAACTCCTCGCCGCTTGCGGGTCTCGACGGCTCGAAGCTGACGGCGCCGATGCTGAAGCAGCGGCTCGACCAGGAGCTGATCGGCAACGTCTCGCTCCGCGTCGTCCCGACCGAGCGGCCCGACACGTGGGAGGTGCAGGGCCGCGGCGAGCTCCAGCTCGCCGTGCTCGTCGAGCTGATGCGCCGCGAGGGCTTCGAGCTCACGGTCGGCAAGCCGCGGGTCGTCACCCGTGAGATCGACGGCAAGGTGCACGAGCCGATGGAGCGCGTCTCGGTCGACGCGCCCGAGGACTACATCGGCGTCCTCACGCAGCTCTTCGCGCTCCGCAAGGGCCGGATGGAGAACCTGGTCAACCACGGCACCGGCTGGGTGCGGATGGAGGTCGTCGTGCCGGCCCGCGGCCTGATCGGGTTCCGCACGGAGTTCCTCACCGAGACCCGCGGCACCGGGATCCTCCACCACGTCTTCGAGCGCTACGAGCCCTGGCACGGTGAGCTGCGCACACGGCCGACCGGCAGCCTCGTCGCCGACCGGCGCGGGCCGACGACGACGTTCGCGCTCCTCAACCTGCAGGAGCGCGGTCAGCTCTTCGTCGGGCCCGGCGTCGAGGTGTACGAGGGGATGATCGTCGGCGAGAACGCGCGATCCGAGGATCTCGACGTGAACGCGACGAAGGAGAAGAAGCTGACGAACATCCGCTCCTCGACCGCAGACGAGCTCGTCCGCCTGATCCCGCCGCGGCCGCTCTCGCTCGAGCAGGCCCTCGAGTTCATCCGCGACGACGAGTGCGTCGAGGTGACCCCGTCGCACATCCGGCTCCGCAAGGCCGAGCTCGCCGCCACGAAGCGGCAGCAGGCGCAGAGCCGCAAGGCCCGCGGGCTCGCCTGACCGCGTCCGGCCGAAGCCGGACGCGCAGCTCAGGCGGGCTCAGTGCCCGAACTTGACGTCCGGAAGGATGCGGGCGAGCCAGCGGGGCAGCGCCCACGCCTTCCGCCCGAGCAGCCGCAGCGCCACCGGCACGAGCACGAGGCGGATCAGCAGGGCGTCGAGGAGCACGGCGACGCCGAGGATGACGCCCATCTCCTTCGGCGGCAGCGGGCCGCTGATCGCGAACGTGAAGAACACCGCCACCATCACGGCCGCGGCGGCGAAGATCACGCGCCCGGAATGGGCGAGCCCGCCGACCATCGCCTCCTTCGCATCGCCGCTCCGGTCCCAGTGCTCCTTCGCGGAGGCGAGGAGGAACACGGTGTAGTCCATCGAGATCGCAAAGATCATCGCGAAGAAGAACACCGGGCCCCAGGCGTCGAGGAAGCCCTGCGACTCGAACCCGAGCAGCCCCGCGCCGTGCCCGTCCTGGAAGATCAGGCGGGCGATCCCGAAGGCCGCGCCGACCGCGAGCAGGTTGGTGACGACGCCGACGGCGGCGATCACGGGCGCCTGCAACGCGACGAGAAGCAGCAGGAACCCGAGCCCGAGGACGAGGCCGACGACGAGCGGCGTCCTCGATCCGAGCGCCTGCTCGAGGTCGTGGTTCTCGACCGCCGCACCGCCGACGAGCATCCCCTCGGGCAGCGCCTTGCGTAGCGGGTCGATCGTCGAGCCGACCGCCGGGTCGGACGGATCGTGCCGGGGGACGGCCTCGACCAGCGCGAGCCCTTCGGACTCCTGGACGGGCATCACCCGGGCGATCCCCGGGCTGGCCTCGAGCACCTGCACGGCGGCTGCCGCGTCCTCCCTCGGGCCGACGACCTGGAGCTGACCGGGGGCACCCGGCCCGAACGCCTGCTGGACGAGCCCGTACCCCTGCCGCGAGCCGTCCTGCTCCGGCACGACCTTGATCGAGGGCATCCCGGTGTCGAGGCCGAAGACGGGGATGGCGAGCGCGATCAGGATCGCGACGGAGGCGAGCCCGAACGCCCAGGGGCGCCGCCACAGGAGCTCGGCCCAGCGCCCGAAGGCGTGCGAGCGATGCTCGCCGGAGTGGGCCCAGCGAAGCGCGCCGCGGTCGACCTTCGGCCCGAGCTTCGCCAGCACGGCGGGAAGCAGCGTCAGGGTCGCGAGGAGGATGAAGACGACCGAGAGCATGATCCCGAGCGCCATCGACTGGAAGGCCGGGCTCGGCACGAGCATCACCGCAGAGAGCGAGATCAGCACCGTGGCGCCCGAGAAGAGCACGGCCTTGCCGGCGGTGTCCATCGTCACCGCGACCGCGTCGACCGGCGAGAGCTTCGACCCGAAGAGCGCGCCGCGGAACCGGTTGACGATGAAGAGCGCGTAGTCGATGCCGAGCGCGAGCGCGAACATGAGCGCGAAGTTCATCGCCCAGATCGAGACGTCGCCGACCTGCGCCGCGATCCAGAGCGATCCGGCCGCGGCGACGAGACCGACGATCGTCAGCAGCAGCGGCAGCCCGGCGGCCATCATCGCCCCGAACGCGACCGTGAGGATCGCGAGCGTGACCGGCCACGAGTAGAGCTCCGACTTCATCATCGCGCTCTTGTTCGCCTCGTTGAAGTCGGACCACATCCCGGGCGCGCCGGTGACGTGCACCTCGACGTCTCCGCTTCCGAGCTTCGCGAGGTCGCGCTTGAGATCGCCGGCGGCGGCGACCATCTCGGTCGGCGAGCCTGCTGCGCCCGCGCGGATCACAGCCGTGTGGCCGTCCTCGGAGACGGAGAGGCCCTTCCGCGGCAGCTGGACGGAGGCGACGCGGTCGTCGGCACGGAGGAGCGCTGCCGATCTCGCGACCGTCCGGCCGAAGCCGGCGTCGCTGAGGGTCTGGGTGGGCGAGTGCACGACGACCATGAGCCCGTAGCCACCCTGACCGCCGAAGGCGCCGTTCACGAGCTCGCGCGCCTCCACCGACTCCGATCCGCTCGCCTCCCAGCCTGCACCGGAGAGCGCGTGCTCGGCACGCGGCGCGAAGACGCCGAGCCCGACGACGATCACGGCCCAGGCGATCGCGACGGCCTTGCGATGGGTCGCGGCGAAGCGGCCGAGACGGCCGAGCGGCCCGACATGCCGGACCGCATGCTGCACCTCGGGCGCGACGGTGTCGGGCGAGGCTGCGACGGTCACAGCGCACACCCCCGCCGGATGTGGAGGACGCGCTCGAGAATGAGCGACGCGGGGCAGCTGCCGCTCGCGGCGAAGAGCCACTGGCTCGCCCCGACGAACGCGGTGAGCAAAAGGAACCAGGGGCTGACCGTGACCGCGAGCAGGGTGCTCGCGAGCGTGATCGTTCCGGCGAGCGCGAAAAGGACGCGCTCGAGCGGCCAGAAAGGCCAGGTGCTCATCTGCGTGCTCCTTCGAGAAGGCTCTGCAGCTCCGAGAGCTGCTGCTGGAGACCGCCGCAGACCTGCTCGCAGATCTCGAGGACGGAGTCGTCGACGATGCGGTAGCAGTGGCGGTTGCCATCCTTTCGGCGGCCGAGGATGCCGGCGTCGGTGAGGACGGCGAGGTGCTTGGAGACGTTCTGCTGCGACGCGCCGATCGCGTCGGCGATCTCGCCGACGGTCAGCTCGCCGTCGCGCAGCCGGTCGAGGATGCGGATGCGCATCGGCTCGCCCATGGCGCGGAAGCGGCGCGCGATCAGCTCGACGAGGGGATCGGAGAGGGGGGAATCGGGTAGCGGCATCTCTAACTCCATCGCTCTAAAACTAAACAGTGGTAGAGTTATAGCAGATGTCGACGAAGGAGGTTGGGAGATGCCGGACTACGCGATCCTGCGCGATCTCGAGGCGCCGTTCGCCGAGACGGTCGAGCGCGTCACCGCCGCGCTCGCCGCGGAGGGCTTCGGCGTGCTGACCACGATCGACGTCCAGGCGACCCTGAAGGCGAAGCTTGATCTGGACGTCGCGCCGTACGTGATCCTCGGCGCCTGCAACCCCCAGCTCGCGAGTCGCGGGCTCACAGTGGAGCCCGACCTCGGCGTGCTCCTGCCGTGCAACGTCGTCGTGCGGTCGGAGGGCGATCGCACGCACGTCGCCGCCATGGAGCCGATGGCAGCGCTGGCGCTGGCGGCGAACCCGGAGCTCGAGCCGCTCGCCGCTGAGGCCCGGGCCCGCATCGAGCGCGCCGTTCGGGCCCTCTGAGGGCACTGCTCAGGCGCGGTCCGGCCGGCTGAAGCCGGTCAGGTGCGACGCGCGGCCGCCGCCCCGTCCGCCCGAGGCATGACCGTGCGCTCGCGAAGGACGAGAAGGGTCTGGCTGAGCCTGGATCCACCGATTCGCGTGATCGCTCGATCATTCGACTTCGCGCGCCTGCCAGGCGGGAAGCGGACTGGCGAGTCTGGCAGGATGCGCCGGCCGCGCCAATCGGTGGATCCAGGCTGAAGCCAGACGCGGGGATGTCGACGCAGCTCGCGGCCGCGTCGCTATCGCGGTGAGACCACCTCAGCTGACACCGCCCACCCGCGGCACGCACGAACGGCGTCAGCGGCCCGAGGACGAGAAGTGCTGGTAGTCCTTGACACTCGACCAGCGGCCGCCCCAGCCCCACCCGATCGCGTCGAAGGCACGGACGAGCGCGCCGCCCTCGACCGCCATGCCCGGACGGTACGGCGTGCGCTCGAGGTAGGAGACGCTCGCCCGGTGCGACGTCGTCCCCGAGGAGCTGACGTACGGGTTCTCGATTGGGTTGACGTCGACGGCCCTGCCGTACGCGTGCTGCGACCAGCGCGTCGTCCCGTCGACGTAGCGGCAGTTGAACGCGGACGTGTTGTCGGCCTCGATCGAGCGGAAGTCGGACGCGCCGTAGGCGTCGACCGGGACCATGCGCCGGATCGGAAAGCGCTCGTCGAAGAGGCGGCGCAGGACGGTGACGATGTCGGCGGCGACGTCGCGATGCACGACGAGCCGCCCCGTCCGGACGCGGCCGTCGAACCCCCAGTACGAGGCGACGACGACGCGGAGATCGGCGAGACCGACAGGGCAGCCCTCGCGCCAGGAGCGGCCCGTCATCGTGCGGGCGAGCGCGGGGTCGATCGGCCGCACGCTCGCTCGGAAGGAGCCGTCGGCGCCCCGGGAAGCGGGAACGGCCTCTTGCGCATGACCGACGCCGTGCGAGAGAATCGCTCCCGCGAGCAGGAGCAGGGCGCCTGAACGCAGAAAGCGCACACTGACACGCTAGCCGCCCGGCGGGCGGCCAACCATCATGGAGGTGGCAAACCGATGGACCAGCCGTCGCTCGCCGTACGCCTCGGGGCTGAGGTCGTCGGCACGTTCCTCTTCTTCTTCCTCGGGTTCAGCGCGAT
>VGCB01000050.1 GCA_016870235.1 Actinomycetota bacterium
CGTGCCCGACGCCCTGATCGACGAGATCGCGCTCGTCGGCGACCGCTCCCGGATCGCCGACCGGCTGGACGCGTGGCGCGCGTGCGGGACGACGACCCTGATCGTGCGCTCGCGGAAGCCCGACGAGCTGCGGCTGATCGCGGACATCTGCTCGTAGAGCCGCCGGGGCGGAATCGCCCCTCGCTTCCCGGCCTGAACCCTTGACAGAACCGCCGATACATCAGATCGAGTCGGCGAGCCGCTCGGCCTCGTCGAGGTCTCTCGCGAGCGCCTCGATCCCCGCCGCCCAGAAGGCGGGGTCGGCGATGTCCATCCCGACCATCTTCGCGAGCTCGCCCGGCGAGCGCGAGCCGCCGTGGCGCAGGAGATCGAGGTACGGGCCGACCATCGACTCGCCCTCCACCTCGTATCGCCGGTAGATAGAGAGGGCGAAGAGGAAGCCGTAGGCGTACGCGTACACGTAGCCGGGCGAGGCGGTGAAGTGGTGGATGTAGCTCCACCAGGTCGCGTAGCCGTCAGTCTCGACCGAGTCGGAGAAGAGCGCCCCCTGGCAGTCGAGCCAGAGCTCGCTGATGCGCTCGATCGAGAGCTCGCCCTCGTCTCGGCGGGCCGTGTGCGCCGCGTGCTCGAAGCGGTTCATCGCGATCTGGCGGAACACGGTCGCGATCGCGTCCTCCATGCGACCCGCGAGCAGGTCGAGGCGACGGCGCTGGTCGGTCTCCGTCGCGAGCAGCACCTTGAAGGTCAGCGCCTCGCCGAACACCGACGCCGTCTCCGCGGTCGTCAGCGGGGTGCCGGCGTTGTAGAGGCCGAGCGGCTGCGCGAGCCAGCCGTGCAGGCCGTGGCCGAGCTCGTGCGCCAGCGTCAGGATCGAGCGGCGGTCGCCTGTGTAGTTCATGAGGATGTACGGGTGCACGCCCGGGACGTTCGTGGCGCAGAACGCCCCTGTCCGCTTGTCGTCGCGCACCGGCGCGTCGATCCAGCTCTCGTCGAAGAAGCGCCGGACGACGGTGCCCGCCTCGTCGGAGAAGCTGTCGTACGCCTCCTGCACGATCCGCTGCGCCTCGTCCCACGGCGTCTTCACCGTGTCCTCGGCGATCGCCGCGAACCGGTCGTAGTACGCGATCCGGTCGAGGCCGAGAAGCCGCGCCTTGAGCCGATAGTAGCGCTGCGGGATGTCGTAGCGGGCGACGGCGGCGTCGACGAGCGCCTGCACCGCCTCGTCCGTCGTCTCGTTCGAGAGGTTCCGGGCCGTGATCCAGCTCGGGTACTTGCGCAGCCGGTCGTCGATCGACTTGTCGAGGAGGATCGTGTTGAAGATGAACGTCCGCGTGCGAAGGCCCGGCTCGAGCGCGGCCGTGACGGCGGCTGCGGCCGCGGCCCGGATGTCGCGATCGGGCTCGTAGAGGCGCGCCATGGCGGCCTCGAAGGACTGGAGCTCGCCGTCGAGATCGACACGAAGCGCGCCGACCTGCTCCTCGAACAGTCGTGACCACGCGGAGACGCCCGAGACCGACTTCTCGGTCATCACCTTCTCCTCCGGCTCCGTGAGCAGGTACGGCCGGTACTTCCGCTGCTCGGTCAGCCAGTGGCGCCAGCGATCGAGCGCCGGGTCGGCGACGATGGCTGCCGCTCGATCGTCGTCGACCTCCGCCCATTCGAGTCCCAGGAAGAGAAGCTGTGTCTCCATCGTCGCAGCCTTCTCACTGAGGCGCGCGAGCAGCGCGCCGCGCGCGGGATCCGCCATGTTCGTCGAGAACATGAGGTGCGCGTAGTAGAGCGGGCGCGTCAGCTGCTCGTCGATCCGCTCGCGCTCGTCGGCGGCCTCGGCCAGCTCGGCTGCGTCGAGGTCGGCAACCTTCCCGTGGTAGCGCTCGCGGAACGCGGTTGCGCTCTGCTCAGCCGCGGCGACCTCGGTGTCGATGCGCGGATCGTCGATGCCGGCATAGAGGTCGGAGAGGTCCCAGGCGACCTCTTCGGCGCCGGTCAGTTCGGTCGTGGACATGGGCGTGAGCGTAGCGGGGCGTGTCGTTCCCCGTCTGGCTTCAGCCAGACGGTTCCCGTCCCGTCGAGCGGTTCCGCGGGCTATTGACGAAACCGCCCGCACCCGTCCATCATGTTCGCGATGGGGGAATACGCATCCGTCGCAGCTGCGATGTCGGCGCTCGTCGTCGCGCTCGTCAGCCTGACGGTGACGGCCCAGTCACTGCCGAAGTCGACGGGCGCGGCGGTGAAGGCGCTCTCCGTCAGCGCTCCGAAGCTCAACGTCGCGCCCACGGTCGCGACGGGCGCATTCAAGACGGCGCCGTACAAACGGGTCGAGCTCCGCACCCTCTACGCGGCGGCGTTCGCCGGCTCCAAGGGATCGCCGCGCGACTGCACCCTCGCCGAGGCGTTCGGGCCGCCCGAGCTCGGCGAGGTCGAGCAGAGCATCCGCAGCCAGCCCGCGCTCGTCAAACGTCTGCAGCTGGCGAGGATCCCGGTGCCCGTCGCGGCGAAAGCCGTGCAACGGGGCACGATCGACGGCTGCGGCTGATCAAACGAGCGCGGCAGGGTCGGTGATCGGCGCCCTGCAGACGAACCGCTCGCAGACGTAGACCGCCGGCTCGCCGTCGACGAGGCCCTTGCCCTCGAGCAGCGGCACGCCCTCGCCGGGACCGATGGCGACGACCGCGCGTGGGTCGAACGGCCGCAGAGCCGCCTGAGCGACGGGCGAGGCGAGAGGGCCGACGATCGCGATCTCACGCGGCTGCGAGAGGTGCAGGTCGAGGGCGCAGAGCGTCCACCCGAACGCGGTCGGGGCCCGCGCAAGCGTCGGCGCCACGAGGCGGAGAACCCCGACCGCGGCCCGCTCCATCTCGTCGTCGGCCCAGATTCGCGAGAGGCGGAGGAGCGCGTGCGCGAGCATCGCGTTCCCGGACGGAACGGGGGTGTCGTCGATGTCCTTCGTGCGGGCGACGAGCTGCTCCCCGCCGGCCGGCGAAAGGTAGAAGCCGCCGCGCTCGGGATCGGCGAACAGCTCGACGGCGAGCGTGGCGAGCCGCCGTGCCTCGTGCAGCCAGCGGAGGTCACCCGTCGCGACGTGGAGCTCGATCAGCCCGTGCGCGACGTTCGCGTAGTCGTCGAGGAAGCCGGAGCCGCTGACGCGCCCGTCGCGCCGGCTCCGCCAGAGCCGGCCGTCCTCGGCCGACAGCGGGCCGAGCAGGAACGCGGCGACCTCGACGGCGGCCTCGACGTAGTCGGGACGCGCGAGCCGGCGCCCGGCCTCCGCCAGCGCCGCGAGAGCGAGGCCGTTCCACGACGCGAGCCCCTTGTCGTCGCGGAAGGGCTGCGGTCGCCGCTCGCGGACGGCGAGCGCGCGCAGGCGGGTCTCCTCGTCGAGCTCGCCGCGCACGATGCAGCGGCCGTGCTCGAAGTCGAAGAGGAGGTCGTGGGAGAGCCCGACGGCGTCCGCCTCCTCCGGCGTCCACGTGAACGTCAGCCCCTCGACGCCCTCCGTGTCGGCGTCCTGCGCCGACGCGAGCCCGCCGCCCGCGACGCGCATCTCGCGGAGCAGGTAGTCGAGCGTCAGCTCGACGATGCGCCGGTACCGCTCGTGACCGGTGGCGGCGTGCGCGTGGAGGTAGGTCGCGGCGAGCAGCGCGTTGTCGTAGAGCATCTTCTCGAAGTGCGGGACGAGCCAGCGGTCGTCCACCGAGTAGCGGTGGAAGCCGCCGCCGATCGCATCCCACATGCCGCCGGCGGCCATCCCGTCGAGCGTGTGCTCGACCATCAAGCGGGCGTCCTCCGACTCCCGGCGCAGCAGGAACTCGAGCAGGGAGGCGGGCGGGAACTTGGGCGCACGTCCGAAGCCGCCGAACGCGCGCTCGAAGGAGCGGGCGGCACCACGCTCGGCGTCCGTCAGGATCCCGCTCGTGAGCGGGTCGGTCGAGGGGCGCAGGCGCGCCGAGTGGCCCAGCGACTCCGCGATCCGCGACGCCTGCCGCGCGATGTCGTCACGCTGCCGCTCCCAGGCCTCGTGCACCGCGACGAGGAGCTGCGGGAAGGACGGCATCCCGTGCCGCGGCTCGGGCGGGAAGTACGTCCCCGCGTAGAACGGCCGTCCGTCGGGCGTGAGGAACACGGTCATCGGCCAGCCTCCTCCGCCGGTCAGCGACTGCGTCGCCTCCATGTAGAGGGCGTCCACGTCCGGCCGCTCCTCGCGATCGACCTTGACGTTGACGAAGTGCTCGTTCATCAAGGCGGCGGTCGCCGGGCTGTCGAACGACTCGTGCGCCATCACGTGGCACCAGTGGCACGACGAGTAGCCGACCGAGAGCAGGATCGGCCGGTCCTCGCACCGCGCGCGCTCGAACGCCTCGTCGCCCCACGGGTACCAGTCGACCGGGTTGTCGGCGTGCTGGAGGAGGTACGGGCTCGTCTCGTCCTGGAGCCGGTTCATGCGCAGACCTCGCGGACGCCACGGAGGCGGAACGGAAGGAGCGCGCGGGCGCGCGACGAGTCGAGGCGGCAGTCGAGCGGGCGCGACGGAGGCGCGGGTGCGCGCCGGACGGGCTCACCGCGGACGAGCTCGGCGAGCTCCGCGCGCGAGACGTCGTCGGCGCCTGCGACGTTGAGGACACCGAAGTCCGACCGGGCGGCCAAATAGAGGAGAGCGGTCGCGAGATCCGTGACCTGGATCGGCGAGCGCAGCTCGTCCTCGTAGAACGTTGCGTCTCGATCCATCGCCGCGACCTCGTGCTTGGACGGCTCGTGTCCCGGCCCGCCGACGATGAGCGACGTGCGCACGATCAGAGCGCCGGGGCACTCCTCCCCCACGCGGTGCTCGGCGTCCGCCTTCGCCCGACCGTACTCGCTGCGCGCCGTGGGCTCGTCCTTCTCGACGTAGGGCGCCCCCTTGCGACCGTCGAACACGAGATCGGTCGAGACGTGGACGAGCCGCGCGCCCACCGCCCGGGCTGCCGCCGCGACGTTACCGGAACCGTCGACGACGATCTCGGGGGCTCCGTCTCCGTCCTGGCGGTAGGCGGTGTGGATGACCACGTCCGGTCGCACGCGGGCCAGGAGGGCCGTCACGGCGCTCGCGTCGCGGATCTCGACCCGCTCACCCGTCGCGTCCGGCGCGAGCGAGAGGAGCTCACCGCCGAGGAACCCGGTGGCACCCGTGACGTGGAGCCTCACGCGGCGTCCGCAGCCGCGCGCCGCTTTCGAAGGTAGTGCCGGCCGACCTCGATCGCGACCGCGACGCCGACCGCGAGCACGAACGCCAGGAGAAGCCCCTTCCACGGCTCCTCCTTGAACTGCTTGCCGCCGAAATAGCCGAGAAGCGCCGCATAGTGCGCCCAGACGACGCCCGCGACGACGTCGGCGACGATGAACCGCCGCCACGGGAACGTGTGGATGTACCCGGCGGAGAAGGTGACCGCGGTGCGGCCGCCCGGGATGAACCGGGCGATCACGATCAGGTACATGCCGCGTTCCGCGAGCTGCCGTTCCGCCCACTCGAAGCCCTTTCTCGACTTCTCGCCGCGGAAGATCTTCTTCACCGTGTGCTCGCCGAGCCAGGTGCCGATCCCGTAGGAGACGTTGTCGCCGACGATGGCGCCGGCGGCGGCCAGCGCGATCACCGCCGCGAGGTTGAGATCGCCGGTCGCCGCGACGACGCCCGCCGTGATCACGACCGACTCGCTCGGCACGATCGGGAAGAACGCATCGAGCATCGCGATCGCGAAGATCAGTGGGTACGTCCACCACGCGCCCGATACCCATTCGATGAACTGATGGAACATCGCGCGGGGAATTCAACCTGCGCCGCACGCGCTCGTGTCGCTCGCCGACTGAGCGGTGAACGTCATGCCTTCCGGTACGGTCGCCGGCCGATGCACCTCTCCGCCTCGTACTCGGCCACGATTCGCGTCCGGCTTTCCGATGCGCCGGGCTCGTTCGCGAAGATCGCGCAGGCGATCGGCGATGCGGGCGGCTCGCTCGGCGCGATCGACCTCGTCCGCGTCGAAGGCCTGCACAAGGTGCGCGACATCACGGTCGACGCCGCGGACACGGAGCACGTCGAGCGCATCGTCGCGGCCGTCCGCGCCGTCGAGGGAGTCGAGGTCGAGCACGTCTCCGACCGGACGTTCCTGCTGCACCTCGGGGGCAAGATCGAGATGCGCGGCAAGTCGCCGCTCAAGACCCGCGACGACCTCTCGATGGCCTACACGCCCGGCGTCGCGCGCATCTGCCGGGCGATCCACGAGGATCCGTCGCTCGCCTTCAACCTCACGATCAAGCAGAACACGGTCGCGGTCGTGAGCGACGGCACCGCCGTGCTCGGGCTCGGCGACATCGGGCCGGAGGCGGCGATGCCGGTGATGGAGGGCAAGGCGATGCTCTTCAAGGAGTTCGGCTCGGTCGACGCCTGGCCGATCTGCCTCGCGACGAAGGACGTGGACGAGATCGTGACCGCGGTGAAGGCACTCGCACCCGGCTTCGGCGGCATCAACCTCGAGGACATCTCGGCGCCGCGCTGCTTCGAGATCGAGCGGCGGCTGCGCGAGGAGCTCGACATCCCCGTGTTCCACGACGACCAGCACGGGACGGCGATCGTCGTGCTGGCGGCGCTCGTGAACGCGTTGCGCGTCGTCGGCAAGGCGATCGCAGATGTCAAGATCGTCGTCACGGGCGCGGGCGCGGCCGGGGTCGCGGTGACGGACATCCTGCTCGCGAGCGGAGCGAGGAACATCATCGCGTGCGACTCGAAGGGCGCGATCTGGAAGGGTCGCGACGGGCTCGCCGGCGTCAAGGCGGCATTCGCGGAGCGGACGAACCCGGACGGCGAGCAGGGCACGGCAGACGAGGTCTTGCGCGACGCCGATGTCTTCCTTGGGCTCTCCCAACCAGGCGCCGTGACCCCGGCGGGCGTGGCGACGATGGCGAAGGACGCGATCTTCTTCGGGATGGCGAACCCGACGCCCGAGATCCTGCCCGAGAACCTGCCGCCGGGTGTCTGCGCCGTCGTCGCGACCGGTCGCTCGGACTACCCGAATCAGATCAACAACGTGCTTGCCTTCCCGGGCGTCTTCCGCGGCGCGCTCGACACGCGCTCGTCCTCGATCACGGAAGGGATGAAGGTGGCGGCGGGCCACGCGCTCGCCGCGGTGATCGGCGAGGACGAGATCGGCCCGGAGTACGTGATCCCGAGCGTCTTCAACCGCGACGTTGCGACCGTGGTTGCGGCTGCAGTGGCTGAGGCTGCGGAACGCGACGGCGTCGCGCGACGCCGCTGAGCTTGCTGCCGCGGGCTCGCGCGCCCGCTGAAGTGGAATCACGGCAATAGCAGACGCGCGAGCCCGCGGATCCTGAAGGGGGAACCGACGGTTCCCTGCGACCCTCCCTCATCCTGAGACGAGCGGAAGCGCGATGGTTCCCCGTCCGACTTCAGTCAGACGGCTCTGCGCCCGGCTGGACGTAGACGTACTGGCTCAGGCGATCTTCCGCCGCTCCGCAAGCTCCTGGTCGATCATCGCGATCCGCTCGGCGAGGGTCCAGCGATCGCGGGGGTTCCCGGTCTCACGTTCGATCTTGCTGACGTGGTACTCGAGAAGGTCGCGAGCCTCGCGGTCCTTCTCGACCTCCTCAGGCGTTCTAGGAGGGATCCTCTTCCTCTTCGCCATCCTCGTCTCCGATCAGTGCTTCGAGTATGAGCGAGACCTTCTCGTCGATGCGCATCAGGCCGACCATGAGCGCGCTTACCTCATCGCGACTGATGCCCATCTCTGCGTCCACGTCACCAACGGTGCCTGTGTTGTCCATGCCTCGCAAGTGTCCGTTTCGGACAACACGTGACAGGGACTACTCGTAGTGCAGCGCCTCGAGCGGGTTCAGCTTCGACGCCCGCCGTGCCGGGAAGATCGCGGCGAGGATGCCGACGATCACAGTCAGGATCCCGAAGACGATCAGCTGTCCGACCGGAACGGTGAACGAGATGAAGTCGACACGGGCCCCGAGGAGCGCCGCCAGCACGAGCCCGAGCACGATCCCGATCGCCCCGCCGATCAGCGCCGTGATCACGCTCTCGTGGCGGATCATCCGCCGCACCTGCCGGCGCGTCATCCCGATCGCGCGCAGCATCCCGATCTCGCGCGTCCGCTCGAACACCGAGAGGACGAGCGTGTTGATGATCCCGAACAGGCTGACGACGACCGAGAGCGCGAGCAGCACGTAGAGGATGTTGAGGATCGAGCTCAGCCCCGAGATCTGGTCGTCGATGAACTTCTCCTTGCTCGACGCCTTCGCGTTCGGGAAGTCGGCGAGCACCGCGTCGAGCGCCGCCTGGTTGGCCTCGGAGTCGCCGCCCCGCATCTTCACGAACGAGAAGAGGTTCTTCGGCGCCTCGTTCTGCGAATCCCACGCGGCGGCGGAGATGGTGACGGTGCCGAAGGGCGAGCCGCCGGTCGGCGGGTCGTAGATGCCCTTGACCGTGAACGTCTTCGTCGCGCCGGTGACGAAGGTGACGTCGACCGGCGACCCGACCTTCAGGTTGTGATCGTCGGCGTAGCCGTCATCGACGAACGCGCCGTCGTCGCCGAGCGTCGCGAGGACGTCCTGGGAGCCGACCTTCCAGTCGACCTCGAGCACCTCCCGCGTTCCCGGATCGACACCGGTGATCGAGATCGTCCGGTCGAAGGCCCGGCCCTCGCCGGCCCGCACGTTGCCGACTGCAATGACACCCGGAGCCGTCGCTGCGGCCTCGCCGGCGGCGATCGGGATCGGCGAGAAGTTGTTCTGCGCCGTGATCGCGTAGTCGCTCGCGAAGAGGTCGTTGACCGCGTCCTCGAAGGTGCGGATGATCCCCGCGGCGAGCGTCGCCACGAGGGTCACGAGCGCGAGCCCGATCATCAACGCGGACGCGGTCGAGGCGGTTCGCTGCGGGTTGCGCCTCGAGTTGTCGCGGGCGAGGCTTCCCGACGCACCGCCGATCACGGTCGCCGGCCACCCGAGAGCGCGGGCCATGGGACCGATGAGCCGCACGCTGAGGAGCGCGACACCGAAGAAGATGAGCACCGCGCCGACGCCCATGAACAGCAGGACCTGGGCCGTACCGAGATCGTTGCCGAAGAGCCCGTAGAGGAGGGCGGCGAAGCCGACAACGGTGAGGACGATCGAGCCCGGGGTGCGGAAGCGCGCCCATCGCGACTCCGGCAGGGTCGCGCCCTCGCGCACCGCGGCGATCGGCGGGACGCGCGTCGCTCGGAGCGCCGGTCGGAGGCTTGCGAGGAGCGTCACGAGGATGCCCACGACGAGCGAGACCACGATCGTGCGCGTCAGGAACACGAGCCCGTTGTTCGGGAGCGTGAAGCCGACGGCGTCGAACAGCTCGAAGAGCCCGGTCGCGAGCGCCAACCCGAGGAACAGCCCGACCACCGACGCGATGACTCCGACGATCAGCGACTCGATCACGATCGACCGCATGATCTGCCTGCGGGAGGCGCCGATCGTCCGGAGCGTCGCGAACTCGCGCGTCCGCTGCGCGATCGTGATCGACAGCGAGTTGGCGATCACGAACGAGCCGACGAAGAGCGCGATCCCACCGAAGGCGAGAAGGAAGTTCCGGAAGATCGAGATGAACTCGTTCGTCCCCGAGGCGTCCTCACGCGCCTGTGCGTCCCCGGTGCGAACCTGTGTGTCGGACGGGAGGATCTCCTTGATCGCCGCGACGAGCTGCTCCGGCGAGACGCCGTCCTTCCCGGCGACGCGGATCTGGTCGAGGCGGCCCTCCTTCTCGAAGAGCTTCTGCGCAGTCGACAGGTTGAAGCCCGCGAGGGTGGCACCGCCGATCGAGCTGACGCCCCCGAACTCCGTCAGCCCGGAGATGCGCATGTCGAT
>VGCB01000051.1 GCA_016870235.1 Actinomycetota bacterium
GGCCCTTCGGGCCGAGAAGCGCGCGAGCGCCTCGTCGCCGCTCTTCGACCTGCTCCGCCGCTCGCTGCTCGGCTACTACCTGAAGTGGGATCACACGGCGCCCGTCCTTCGCGAGGTCGCGTCGGCGATGGCGCCGGAGGAGGTGGGGAGGAGGATGCGGCGGCCGGGCATGCGCCCCTACTACATGCAGCACTTCCTGCTGATGCAGGACATCCTCTCCGGCCGGCAGCAGCGGTTGCTCGAGCTCGGGCTCTCGCACGGCGACCGGTTTCCGGGAGAACGGCTCGACGATCTCCTCTTCGCGGCCGACTTCTGGGAGCGGAGCTGCCGCGCGTACCACTCGGACGGAGGTCTCTTCCCGGCCGAGGACCGCTCGCAGCCGATCCTCGACGAGGAGGAGGTGACGCGCATCGAGGGCCTGCTGGAGCCGTACGAGGCGGGGCGCTACGCGACCGCCCGCCGGGTGCTGGCCACGCTCGACGCCTACGCCTTCCTCGCGCACGGCGAGCAGCGCGACGGCATCTTCGGTCACGGGCCGTACCCGCTGCCGGGCGGGCGCGTGCTGTTCCTGAAGGAGGTCAACGATCTCCGCAACGACCTGCTGCCGTGGGCGCAGACCGAGGCACGGAACCCGTACGCGAACGTCGTCGTCGCCTACATATGTCGTGACGTGCGGGTCGTGTGCGACTTCTTCGGCGGGCTCGTCACCGAGCCGCTCGACTTCACCGATCGGATCGAGCGGTTCGCCGTGCTCACGAACGACAGCGGCGACGTGCGGCCCGTGCCCGACGGCGAGTGGCCTGCGATCGTCGCGGCGGCGACGGCGGCGACGAACGAGATCTACTTCCGGGTCGTCGAGTGGGACGAGCGGCAGAAGGCCGGATACGGCGCGATGCTCTTCGCCAACCACCTGAAGCCGTTCTGCGACCTCGCCGGGATCGACGCGAACGCTCGGCTCGCCGCCGCGGCCCGCGAGACCGAGGAGCGCTACCTCGACGAGGTGCTCGCCGGGCCGGCCGCTCCGCTCGTGATGGTGCACTGGGGCACGACGGACGGCGATCTCTTCTGGCCCGTCGTCACGTAGCGCTGTCAGGCGTGGAAGAGCCTGAGCGGGACGACTCCCGCTGCGTGCAGGAAGTCCCCGTCCGCCGTCAGCAAAGTCAGATCGTTCCGGATGCACAGCGCCGCGACCAGCGCGTCGATCGTCCCGAGCTGCACGCCCGCTCGCCGGCACGTCGTGCGGAGATCGGCCGCGGCCACGTGGTCTCCGCGGGAAGGCGAGAGAAACGGCAGTGCGCCGAAGCGCGAGACGATCGCGGCCCGAGCGCGGGCACCTGCGAACCCCTGGAGGAGCTCCTGGAGCACGAGACCGGTGGTCACGACGAGGTCGCGTCCTTCGAGAAGGCGGCGCAGGACCGCTGCTTCGGGTGCGGCTTCGGACGCATCCCGGCGAAAGGCCAGCGACCACACGCTGGTGTCGACGAGCACGCTCATCCGCGCGTCCGCTCAGCCTTGACGTCGAAGCTGCGGTCCCACTCGAGCTTCCCGAAGAGCTCGAGGAGCTGGGCCTGCTCCCGCCGGGCGATGAACTCCTCGAGCGCCCGAGTGACAGCGGCCTTCTTCGTCTTCTCACCGCTCACCGCGAGCGCCCGCTCGATCAATTCGGGGTCGATCGCAAGGTTGGTAGCCATGTGTGAATCTTTACACAGAGCCCCGCATGTCAACGAGCGGACAGCATTCATTCCATCAGTATACAAGATTGACTACTAAAGTTCCGGCGTCGTGAGCTCATCCTTGATGAGCTCACGAAGCCGGAACTTCTGGATCTTCGTCGCCGACATCGGCCACTCGTCGACGAAGCGCACGTACCGCGGCACCTTGTAGCCCGCCACCTGACCGTGGCAGAAGGCGATCGCCTCCTCCTCGGTCCACGTCTGCCCGGCGGCGAGCTCGACGAACGCCGCGACGACCTCGCCGAGGCGCTCGTCGGGGGCGCCGACGACCTGCACGAGCTTGACGGCGGGGTGCGTGGAGAGGTGCGACTCGATCTCCGCGGGCGCCACGTTCTCGCCGCCGACCTTGAGCATGTCCTTGAGCCGCGAGAGGTAGGTCACGAAGCCGTCCTCGTCGACGACCCCGAGGTCGCCGGAGTGGAGCCAGCCGCCGCGCACCGCCTCGGCCGTCAGCTCGGAGTCGCGGTGGTAGCCCCGCATCAGGCCGCGGCCGCGCACGAGCAGCTCGCCCGGAATGCCGGGCGGCCGCTCGTCGCCCGTCTCGGGGTCGACCGCGATCACCTCGACGCCCGGGAGCGGCGGACCGTGCGTCTCCGCGTGCTGCCGCCGCGTGCCCTCCCACGGGTTGCAGGTGATCGCGCCGCTCGCCTCGGTCATGCCGAAGTGGCCGCCGACGTTCCTCGCACCCGGAAACGCACGCTCGATCAGGTGCATCGTCTCCACCGGCGCCACGTTCAGGAGCCCGCGCACACGCGAGATGTCGCGTGACGCGAACGACGGGTCCTTGATCAGCGCCATGATGATCGGCGGGAACACGGAGTACATCCAGGTCGCGTCCTCCCGCTCGAGCGCGTCGAGGGCCGACCCCGGCTCGAAGTGCGCGTGCGAGATCAGCGTGCCGCCCAGCTCGACCGTGAAGAGAAGCGGCCCGAGGCAGGACATGTGGAAGAGCGGCAGCGCGTCCCACATGCGGTCGTCCTCGGTGACCTGCAGCTCCCGGGCCGACTCGCACCAGACGCCGAGGGCGGCATCGTGCGTGATCAGGCAGCCCTTCGGCTGCGCGGTCGTGCCCGACGTGTAGAGCATCAGCGCGACGTCGTCCGGTCCGGCGCGGAACGCCTCGCGCAGCACGTCGGCGTCGTCGACGCCCGCCCCGAGCTCCCCGAACCGCGACCTCGAGAGGAGCCCCGGCCGCTCGCCCGCGCCGAGGAGGACGACCGCGCGCAGTCGGGGCGCGACCTCGAGCTCGAGCCGCTCCGTATCGTCGGCGCCGGCGAGTCCCGGAACGCTCTCCACGAGCCGGTCGGCGTAGTCGACGCGCTCCTCGACGATGTCGCTCGTGAGCAGGCAGACGAGGTCGGCGTTCTCGACCACGTAGCCGAGCTCGCGTGTGCGGAAGCGGGTGTTGATCGGCACCGCGACCGCTCCCAGGAGCTGCGCCCCGTAGAAGGCGAACACGAAGTCGGGGCAGTTCGGCATCAGCAGGCCGACGTGGTCGCCGCGCCGCACGCCGAGACCCGCGAGCGAACGCGCTGCCTCGATCGACCGGTCGAGCAGCTCGGCGTACGCGAAGCGATCGTGCGGGGGGAAGACGAGCGCCTCGTGCCCCGGCCGCCGCTTCGCGGTCTCGATCAGCGTCCGCGGGATCGTCGTCGGCGCGAACGGCTCGGACATGGGTCTGGCCGCCCGTTACGCGGGCCGGACGTCCCACTGCGGCGGCGCGCCCGCGACCGAGATCTCCGTCTCGAGGAGCGTCGCGCACCCCGGGCAGACGAACTGCCGGAACACGACCGGGTCGTCGGCGTAGATCGCCGGGTCGCGGAGCGTCGGGTTGCCCTCCGTCACCGGCAGGTCGCGGACGAGGGCGCCGAGCTTGTAGTTGCGGTCGGCGGCGCCGAGCACGTGGCCGCACTGCCGGCAGCGCGCCTCGCCGCCCGTGATCTCGACCGTCTCCGTCAGCACCCGGCTCATGCCTCCTCCTCTCCCGCCCAGGCCCTGGCGCCGGCCAGCCGCTCCTCCCGGATCGACTGGCGGCGTGCCTCGGTCGCCGCCTCGCTCACCGAGCCGTCGGCCGCCAGCACGACGCCGTAGGCCTTCGCGGCCCACGCGGCCGTCACACGCCCGGCTGCGACGTCCTCGGCCACCCGCCACGGCTCCCGGTCGATCGGGTCGCCGTAGCCGGCCGCCGCCGCCCACGCGCAGACGAAGACGTCGTCGGGCGTCGGCACGCGGTCGAACGACTTCGCAGGCACCCAGTCGATCTCGCCGCCGAGCTCCTCCTGCGCCGTCGGCATCCGACCGCTCGCGCCGATCTGCTCCTGCACCTTCGCGCCCTTGTGGAGCGCGTACTTGTTGGTCGAGCTCGGGAACCCGCCGAACATGCCCGGTGCCGGCACGGCCATCTGGCTCGTGATCGTGAACAGGTTGATCGCGTCCGTCTTGTGCGGCACGATCGCGAGCTCTGCGCTGTTGCCGCCGCGGAAGCGCCCCGCGCCGCCCGAGTCGGCGAGCTCCTTCCGCCAGAGGTAGAGGAACGGGTAGAAGAGCTCGTTGTCCTCGACGTTCGGCATCGTCGACTGCAGGTCCCAGGGCCAACCGCCCGTGTCCTGGCCGTCCCGCCAGGGGAGCGCGGAGAGCGCCGAGCCGACCGGGTCGAGGAGGAAGGAGCTGTAGCCGGCGCCCCGCTGGTCGACGCCCTGGATCGCGACGATCGGGAACGCCATCACGCCCATCGCGCTCATCACCTCCGAGCGGAGCGCCTCGTCGGTGGACTCCGCGAGCATCTTCGAGATCACGAGCCCGCCGAGCCCGATCGACTGGATCAGGATCAGCGCCGGCGCGCCCGAGACCGACGCGGGCCGCGTCGCGCACGAGATCGTGCCCGGCTCGACGTCGAACTCGATGTGCCGCATCGCGCCCTCGATCACGAACATCTGGTCGTAGAGCATCTGCGAGGTGAGCATCGCCACGACCGCGCCCTTCCACGCCGCGAGCACGCCGTTCATCGTCCCCTGCTGCGGTGCCGAGCCCTTGTTCGAGAAGGTCAGCGTGTGGCCCGTCTTCGTCAGCGTGACGCGGTTGCGGTAGAGGCCCCGGTCGCCGGGCATGGAGACCTCCATCCAGCCCTCCTCCGTCCACGTCCCGTCCGGGATCGTGTCGAGGCGCTTGACGAACGCGGTCTCGGAGTCGTCTTGCAGCTTCCTCATCGAGGCCTTCACAGTCGCGGCGCCGTAGCGCCGGATCAGCCCGAGGATCCGCTCGACCGCGATCGTGCAGCCGGTGACGCCCGCGCGCAGGTCGAGCGCGACGAGCTTCGGCACGCGCGAGGAGCGCAGGTAGTACTCCTCGATGTCGCGGCGCATGACGCCCTTCTCGACGATCTTGACGGGCGGGATGCACGGCGACTCCCAGAACACGTCGACCGCCATCGGGTTGAACCCGCCCGGCGCGGTGCCGCCCATGTCCCACTGGTGCAGCGAGTTCGCCACCCAGCAGAAGAGCCGCCCGTCGTAGAACACGGGCGCGTAGATCGCGACGTCGGACTGATGCGTCGAGCCGACCCACGGGTCGTTCGTGAGGAAGACGTCGCCCTCGTGGATGCCGGGGTTCTCGGAGCGGTACTCGAGCGTCCACTTGACGGCCGAGCCGGTGGCGGCGCCGAGGTACTGCAGAAACGGGCCGAAGAAGACGAAGTCGCCCCGCTCGTCGAGGATCGCCGGGTTGAAGTCGTGCCCGTAGGCGCAGATCGGCGAGCCCGAGATCTTCATGATCGTGTTGCCGTGCTCGGCGTTGACGTTCCAGAGCGCGTGCCGCAGCACCTCGTGCGTGATCGGGTCGACGTGCTCGTCGGCGTCGCCGTGAAGCGCGAGGCCCTCGTGGATCCGAAGCTCGCGCGGCGGGATGTACGGGTAGTCGACGCCGTCCCAGGAGATCTGCTGTTCCGCGGTTGCCATGTCCTCTCCTCAGACGGTGACGATGAAGCTGCCGTAGTCGTCGATGCGGCCACGCTGGCCCGGCTGGACGACGATCGTGGTGACGCTCAGCTCGACGATCGCCGGGCCGGTGAGCTTCGCGCCGGGCCCCATCGCGGCGCCGTCGTAGATGTCGGTCTCGAGGAAGCCGTGCTCCTCCCAGTAGACGCGGCGCCGGCCGACCGGGGGCACGGGGCCGGTCGGCGTCATCTTCGGCAGCGACGGCGTCCGGATCCGGCCGCGGCCCGTGAGCCGGAAGACGCCGATCTGGACGCCCGCGCCGGTGAAGGCCGAGCCCTTGCCGTAGATCGACTCGTAGCGCTCGATGAAGCTCTCGATCTGCCGCTCCATGTCGGCGGCCGTCAGCACGCCCGCGGCGACGGGCACCTCGACCTGGTGGATCTGGAGCGAGAACTTCATGTCGGCGAAGCGCGAGAGCTCGATCGCGTCGTCGTCGAAGCCCTCGTCGCGCAGCTGGCGCCGGGCGCGCTCCTCCATCTCCTCGAAGATCGCGTTGAACCGCGCCGCGTCGAACGGCGAGGAGACGAGCTCGGCGTGCTCGTACACGTGCAGCACGTCGGAGGACATGACGCCGAGCGCCGACCACGTCGAGGCGAGGTCGCCGAGCGGCACGATCACCTCCGAGCAGCCGAGCTCGCGCCCGAACACCGCTGCGTGCGCGGCACCGGCGCCGCCATACGCGTAGACGACGAACTCGCGGGGGTCGAGCCCCTGCTCCACGGTCATCTGCCGCATCAGGTCGGCCATCTGGTACTCGACGATCCGGAGTGCGCCGGCCGCAGCCTCGACGGTGCTCATGCCGAGCGGCTCGGCGACCGCGCGCATCGCGCGCTCCGCCGCCTCCAGGTCGAGCTCGAGGCGCCCGCCGAGGAAGTTGTCGGGGTTGTAGCGTCCGAGCAGCACGTTGGCGTCGGTGATCGTCGGGCGCTCGCCGCCACGGCCGTAGCACGCCGGCCCCGGTTGGGCGCCCGCGCTCTCGGGGCCGACGCGCAACGTGCTCGACTGCTCGTCGACCCAGATGATCGAGCCGCCGCCCGAGCCGATCGACTCGATCAGGAGGCGTGGCATGAAGAACGTGTACTGGTTGATCACCGTCTCCGAGGACGTGATCGGGAGCCCGTCGTGGAGGAGGCCGACGTCGAAGCTCGTGCCGCCCATGTCGCACGCGATCACGTTGCGGTGGCCGAGCACGTCGGCCAGGAACTTCGCGCCCGTGACGCCGCCGACCGGGCCGGAGCCGATCGTGAAGAGGGGCGCCTCGGCGACCTCGTTCGCGGGGACGACGCCGCCCGCGGCCTGCATGATCAGCAGCGAGCTCTCGTAGCCCCGCCGGCGCGTCGCCTCGTCGAGGCGGGCGACGTAGCGCGACGTGGACGGCCCCACGTACCCGTTGATCGCGGCGGCGGCGGTGCGCTCGTACTCGCCCGGCTTCGCGATCAGCTCGTGGGCGCAGGTGACGAAGACGTCGGGCGCCAGCTCGCGCACCATCGCCTTCACGCGCGTCTCGTGGTCGGGGTTGACGAAGCCCCAGAGGAAGCTGATCGCGATCGCCTCGACCCCCTCGTCGACGAGCTCGCGGATCGCCTGCTGCGCCTCCTCCTCGTGCAGCGGGAGGAAGACCTCGCCCGCCCAGTCGACCCGCTCGGACACCTCCTTGATCAGCTGCGGCGGCACGATCGGCTGCGGCTTGCGGTGACGGGAGACGTGCAGGAGCCGCTCGATCGGCAGACCCGCGGAACGGCCGTAGGAGCGCATCATGATCAGGGCGTCGCGATGGCCGCGCGTGGTGATCAGCCCGGTCTTCGCCCCGCGCATCTGCACGAGGACGTTCGTCCCGACCGTGGTGCCGTGCAGGAGCAGCTCGATCTCCGGGAAGATCTCGGCCGGGTCGAGCCCTCGCTTGCGAGCCGCCTCGTCGATCGCGTCGAGGAAGCCCTGTGAGAAGTCGTCCGGCGTCGAGGAGGCCTTCGCAAGCGTGATCTGGCCGGACGCGTCGACGAGCACGCAGTCCGTGAACGTGCCGCCGATGTCGACTCCGCAGTAGTAGGCCATGCGTCCGCTGCCCTCCCGCCGTGCCGGTCTCGGGGCGAGCCTATACCGGACGTCAAGCGATGTCGAACTCGATGCGTCCGCAGCGTGCGGGCGACGAGAGGGCGTGCGAACGACGAAGGGCGGCCTCCAGGCCGCCCTTCGTGTCGAGCTACGAGATCGCGCCTGTTACTGGGTGATGCCCTGTGCCCGCCACTTCGCGATGAAGTAGGAGACGGCGTCCTTCGCCGGCGCGACGTACTTGCGGGCCTGCTTCGGCAGGTTCTTCGACGTCACGATCTGGTACGTGAGCGGATCGCCGAGGCCCGGGTAGTTGACGCTCACGGAGTACTTCGGCCACGGCTTCTTCGCGAAGAAGAACTGGGCGGCCGCGTCTGCGACCTCCCAGGCCGTGGCGTCCCAGTTGTTCTCGACGACGACGTCGATAGCCCCCGACTTGATCAGGTCCTGCGTCGACGGGTCGGCGTGGAAGGTCACGAGCAGGGGGCGGTCCGGGAACTTCTTGCCCGCGAACTTCTGTGCGATCGCGCCGCCGGCGACGGCGCCCGCGACGTCGAAGTCGACCCACACGGCCTTGATGTCGGGGTTCGCGGTGAGGACGTCCGAGACGTCCTTCTGCGTGCCCGCGACCAGGTCGGCCGGGTTCGTCGTCTTCTTCGACACGATCTTGAGCGCGGGCGTCGAGCCGACGAGCGCGGTCAGCTGCGTCGAGCGGTCTTGCGCCCACGGCGCCGGGTAGTCGATCAGGAGGATCTTGCCCCCCGCGGAGCCGAGCTTCGCCGCCAGGTACTTGGCGAGGATCTGCCCCTTGAGCTTCTCGTTCGGTGCCAGCGAGGCGGCGTAGCCGGGGCCGACCGTCCCGCCGAAGTTGATGATCGGGATGTTCTTCGCCTTCGCCCCCTGGACGACCGACGGGATCGAGGACGGGTCGATGCCGGTGAGCGTGAGCAGGTCGATGCCCTGGGCGATGAGGCTCTGGCCGCAGGTGTTCCACTTGGCCGGATCGCCGGCTCCGTCGCAGTAGACCCAGTTGGGGTCAATGACGCCGATGTTCCTGAACGCGATGCGGAGGGCGTTGTGGGCGCGGTCGGCCGACTGGATGCCGCCGATGATGTCGAGGTACCCGACCGTGAGACGCTTGAACTGCACCTTGCCGGCCGCCTTGCCCGCGGCCGCTCCGGCCTTGGTGGCGTCGGCCTGGAGCTTGCCGCCGAGCGGGCCCATGCTGAAGCCCGAGAGCTTGCGGTCGGCGCCCGTGGTGGGCAGGTAGGGGGCGCCGAGGCCCGAGGCGTACTCGACGCCGGGGATGGTCGGCTCGCCGGCGGGCGGCGGCGCCGTGCTGCCGGCGAACGCGGCACCCACCGCGATCGCGAGGACCGCCACGCTCGCGACGAGGGCAGCCAGAAGGGCGAGGGGTTTACTTGTCATGCTCCTCCTCCGTGTGGGAACGAACGACGAACGGGACGCGCGACCACGTGCTTCTCAAACCTTCGTTTGGTGGAAGCGCCGCCGGGAAGGTACCCGGTGAGAGCCGCTTGTGTCAACTGAAACGCCAGACGGCGCCGGAGGTTAGCGTCGGCCGGTCACGATCCGTAGCAGTGCTCGATCAGCGTGCCCTCGGAGATGGCGTCCCCGACGACCTCGCCGACGAGCCTGCCCTCCCGCATCACGATCACGCGGTTGCACACGCCGACGATCTCGGGGAACTCGGAGGAGATGAAGACGACCCCCTTGCCGGACTCGGCGAGGCCGATCATCAGGCGGTAGATCTCCTCCTTCGCGCCCACGTCGATCCCGTGAGTGGGCTCGTCGAAGATGAAGAGGTCGGCGCCGGAGTCGAGCCATTTCGCGAGCACGACCTTCTGCTGGTTGCCGCCGGACAGCGTCGACACGGGCTGCTCCACGTCCGACACCTTGATCTGGAGCCGTTCGATCAGCGACCGCGACGCCTCGCGCTCCCGGCTCGCGACCGGAACGGGCACCCTTCTGCTCATCCGGAACGCGTCGAGCATCGGCAGCGTGATGTTCTTGCGCACCGAGAACGTGAGGACGGCGCCTTCGTGGCGGCGATCCTCCGGGAGGAGGACGATCCCCGCCTTCAT
>VGCB01000052.1 GCA_016870235.1 Actinomycetota bacterium
GAGCTCGCAGCCGAGCAGGTCGAGGGTCTCGACGACCTCGCCGGTGGCCATGTCCGGCCAGCTCGGACGGAGGATGAGCGGGCCGACAGGCAGGGAGCGGGCGATCCCGATCAGCTCCTCGCGCACCTCCTCGGCCGTCCCGGCGACCAGATGCCCGCCGACGGTCTCGTGGAACGTCCGGTCGAGATCCTCGGGCGTACCCGCCCACGTCCGGCCGTGCTTCGAGTACGCGAGGTACCGGGACTTGGCGCGCCGCTCGAAGGCGGCGAGCGCGTCGGCGCGGTCGCGTCCGATCGACACCTCGCGACGGACCGGGAAGCGGTCGACGCGGGGGAGGCCGAGGGCGTCGCGCGTCGACTGGAAGAGCTCGATCCAGCGCGCGACCTCCTCGACCGAGCATGAGGGCGGAATCGTCCACGCCTGCCCGAGCCGCGCCGCGCGCCGCACGCCGGCGTCCGACTGCCCGCCGATCCAGAGCGGCGGGTGCGGCTGCTGCACCGGGCGAAGGTGCGTGGGCGCGTCCTCGATCGCCCAGAACAGCCCGCGGTGGGTGACGGTGTCCTGCGTCCAGAGCTTCACCATCAGCTCGATCGCCTCGTCGAAGCGCGCAGCACGCTCGCGCATCTCGACCCCGAGGTACGTGAACTCCTCGGCGCGATAGCCGAGACCGGCACCGACGACGAGGCGGCCCTCGCTGACGATGTCGAGCGTGGCGAGCTCCTCGGCGAGCACGACCGGGTGGTACAGCGGGACGATCACGATCGTCGTCGCGATGCGCGCGCCCTCGTCGAGCTCGGCCGAGAGGCGGGCGAGCGTCGGGATCGGCTGGAGCCAGCGCACGTCGGGGTAGAGGAAGTGCTGCCCGAGTGTCAGCAGCGTGATCCCGTTCCGCTGTGCCGCCTCGACCTGCCGGAGGAGACCGTCCAGGTGATCGCGCGCCGGCAACGTCGACCACTGATCGCCGAGGATGATTCCGACCTCCACGGGCCTAGCCTCTCACAGTCCTACGTCCATGCGACGCGCCTCGGGGCCATTGCGAACCTGGGTATTACTTAGTTATACTCATGACTATGAAGACCGCGATCTCGGTGCCGGACGACACGTTCCGCCGGGTGGATGCCGCGGCGAGGCGCCTTGGCGTCTCCCGGAGCGAGTTTTTCGCCCGCGCGGCCGAGCGCTGGCTCGACGCCCTCGACGACGAGGGGACGACGGACGCGATCAACCGCGCGATCGCCGGGCTCGAAGCCGAGTCCGATCACGTGTTCACCGACGCCGCCGCCGCGGCGCTCGTCTTGCGGGGCGGTGGGGCGTCGAGCGACGAGCGTCCCGAGTAGGGCTTGCGGGACGCCCCGTCACGGCCGGACGACGGCGTCTGATGCGTCGCGGGGACGTGTGGTGGGCGGACCTCGGGGTGCCGCGCGGATCGGCTCCCGCGCTGCGACGGCCGCTGCTCATCATCAGCGCCGACCCGTACAACCGGTCGACGCTGCGAACGGTGACGGTCGTCGTTCTCACGAGTAACGTGCGGCTCGCCACGATGCCGGGCAACGTCTTCGTGCCCGCAGATGCAGCGAACCTGGAGAGCGACTCAGTCGTCAACGTGACGCAGATCGCCACTCTCGATCGAGACGCCCTCGACGAGCACGTCGGTACGTTGCCCGACTGGCTGATGGAGAAGGTGGACGGCGGCCTCGCGAAGGCGCTCGCGCTTCCACACAGCTGAACCGCGGGCTAGACCGCACGACCCGCGTCTTCGCCTTCGCGGAACGCGTGCATCGCCGTCCGTGGCGCGACGGCGTCGCCGACGACGAGGAGCCGGGTGCCGGCGCGGCGTGCGGCAGGCGCGAGGGTCGTGTCCGCCCGGCCCGGACAGCCGGCGACGACGAGGTCGAACGCGCGCTGGCGCACCTCGCCCGAGTGGACGTGCCGCGTGATCGTCTCGCCTCCTCCGACGCCGCCGAACACGGTGCTCGTCTCGATCGCGCACCCCAGCTTGTAGAGGCGCGTGAGCACGTCGTTCATGTGCGTGAAGCCGAGGTACGGCCCAGGCGCGAGATACGGGGTGACGATCGTGACCTCACCGCCGCCGGTCGCGACGTGTTCCGCACACAGCGCCGACTCGAGGTCGCCGCGCACATCGACGAAGAGGACACTCCCCTCGAAGGAGTCGCGCGCGACGGCCGCGTCGATCGAGAGCACGGGGATGGAGCCGTCCATGTCGCCGATCCGCTCCGCGGCGGGTCGGGAGCCCGTCGCGAGCACGACGACGTCCGCGCCGGCGAGCGAGCTCTCGCCCGCCTCCACCCCCGTGCGCACGTCGACGCCGAGGTCGGCGAGCTCGAGCTCGAGCCACTCGACCGCGCGGAAGAGCTCCGCGGCGTCGCCGAGCCTCCGGACCCAGCGCAGCCGCCCGCCGAGCTCGGGCTCCCGCTCGAAGAGGGTGACCCGGTGACCCCGTCGCGCGGCGATCTCGGCCGCCTTCAGCCCCGCCGGCCCGCCGCCGACCACGACGACGCTCCGCGCCTCACCGGCGGGGGAGGGCTCGCCGCGCTCCTCTCGACCGACGTCGGGGTTGTGGAAGCAGGTGATGTGGAGCCCGCCCACCATCCGGTCGACGCACCCCTGGTTGGCGCCGACGCAGTGCCGGATGCGCTTGCCAGAGGCCGTCTTCCGGACGAGGTCGGGGTCAGCGATCTGCGCCCGCGTCATCGCGACGAGGTCGCAGTCGCCTGCGCGGAGCGCCTCCTCCGCGATCGCCGGGTCGTTGATCCGGCTCGCGGCGATCACCGGCACGCGCGCGCCGATCGCGTCGCGGAGCCCGCGGGCGAGCGGCAGGAACTCGCCGAGCGGGTGCCGGTAGCTCCCGATCGAGCGGGCGTAGTGGCCGGTGCGCGCCCCCTCGGATTGGTTGACGTAGTCGAGGCCGCCGTCGTCGACGAGCTGACGGCAGATCGCGTTGATCCCCTCCGGGCCGAGGCCGCCGCGCTCGCGGCGCAGGAAGTCGTCGGTCGAGATCCGGATGCCGACGATCGGCTCGCGGCCTGCTTGCGCACGGATGCGCTCGACGATCGCGCGCACGAAGGCAAGGGGTTCGCCCCACGCGTCCTCCCGCCGGTTGCCCCAAGGGCTCCACGACTGCTGCAGCAGGTAGCCGTGCGTGCAGTGCAGCTCGACTCCGTCGATTCCCGATTCGATGCACAGAAGCGCCGTCGAGACGTACCCCTCGACGACCTCCTCGACCTCCTCGGCGGTCATCGCGTGCGCCGCCTCGCCCTCGCCGGAGAGCATGTCTTGGAACGCCCAGAGCGGCTCGAGGTTCGCGCGGGCGTCGGACCGGAACTGCGCGCCGAAGTGGTTCAGCTGCTGGAGGACGACCACGCCGTGCCGGTGGAGCGCGTCGGCCATGCGCCGGAGCTTCGGGCGCAGGTCGCTGGAGTCGTAGGTGTAGTGACCGAGCGCGTGGCTCGAGCGATGGACGTGCATCGTCTGCAGCACGATCAGCCCCGTGCCGCCCTCGGCGCGCCGCTCCTCGTAGGCGATGTACCGGTCGCCCGGGACGCCGGGTCGATAGAAGTCGAGGAACGAGCCGTGCGCCGTGAAGACGACGCGGTTCCTCACCTCCCTGGAGCCGACCTGGATCGGGCTCAGGAGGAGGCTTCCCTGGCCAGACACCTTCCTCCTCAGGCGAGCGCGAACACCGAGACGCGCCCGGGACCGCCGGTCGCGCGGATTCCCGTCGCGTAGCGGAGAAGCGGCAGGCCGCGGCGACCGAGAGGCGTGACGACCAGCTCGCCGTCGACGATCTCGACGACGTGTGCATCCTCGAGCACGTGGAACGACCCTTCCGGCGTGCGCACCGCGATCACGCCCGTCTCGGGCGTCTCGACGTAGTCGACGCCGGGTGCAACGCAGCGCTCGGCAGCGGTCGGCCCGTCGCCGACACAGACCGTCGCACCGACACCGGCGGGCGAATACGCGGCCTTGAGCCGGAGCGCCGCGTCTGCGAGCGCCGGATGCGCAGGCGACGCGGCGAGCACGTCGTCGCGGGTCACCCCGGCCGCCTCGAGTGCGCGAGAGAGAAGCCACGCAGCGTCTTCCATGTCTCCCCGAGTGAGCGGCAGCGCAACGCCGCCCGTCCCCTCCACGACCTGCCGGACGTCCGCGCGCTTTGCGGCGAGGAACTCGTCCGGGCCCGCCGCAAGCTCCTCCCTCGTCGTCACCGGCAGCCTGCTCAAATCGACGAGAACCTCGTCAACAGAGAGCTTCGCGAAGCGAAGCTTGTAGTACGGGCTCTTCGCGGCCGCCAGCCGGACGACCGCCGCCAACCGCTTCTCCGGCACGCCGGGGGTGCGAAGCAGGTTGACGACGTGGCCCATGTCGTACCAGGTCGTCAGCTTCGCGATCTTCCCGTCGCGCAGCGTGAAGACGTCGACCGCCTCCCAGGTCGCGGGCACGCCCTCGACCGTCTCTCCGCGGAACGCGATCTCGACCGTGACGATGTCGCCCGCGACGTGGATCGCGTACGGGTCGTCGTAGTGGACCGGGAAGTTCCGGAGCACCATCGGGTAGTACGGCAGCACCTGGTCGACGCCCTCGAAGTGCAGGCCGCCGGTGACGTCGACGACGGCGTCGTCGTGCCAGATCCGGGCGAAGTCGTCCCAGTCCTCGTTGTTGACGCCGTCGAAGTACCGGCGCATGACCTCGCGGGCCTCGGCCTCGGTCGTCGTCGCCACTACGACCTCCCTCCCGCAGCGCCGCTACCGCGGATGGGGTCGGGGCGCGACGCGGTCACAGCTTCCTCAGCTTCTCGCGGATCTCGTTCATCGCCTTGAACGAGAACCCGGCGAGCGACGGGTCGCCGAACGCGGTGATGTTCCACAGGATCGGGTGGCGCAGGCCGCGGCGGTGGAACTCGGCGAACTCCTCGACCACCTGGTCGGGCGTGCCGGCGAACGAGTAGTAGTCGAGCGTCCGCGGCGGGATCGCCTCCGCGAGCCGCAGCGCCTCCTCGCGGGGCACGCGCGTCGGCAGGAAGTCGTGGAAGCCCGAGCCGGCCGAGCCGAGGGGCGGGTCGATCCCGAGCTTGGCGAAGTCGTCCGACGGCATCAGGATGCAGAGCAGGCGCACGAGCGGGTGCTGCTTGATCCGCTCGACGGCCTCCTCGTCGGGGCCGACGATCACGTAGGCGAGCATGCCCGGGACGACCGCGTCATCGGGCCGGCCTGCGTCGGACGAAGCTGTCCGGATCTTCGCGAGCGCCTCCTCGTACTCGTGCGGCAGCATCTTCGTCGGCAACCAGCCGTCGCCCTTGCGGCCCGTGATCCCGAGCATGCGCGGCTTGTGCGCCGCGATCCAGATCGGCGGCCCGCCGGGCGTGTACGGCGCGAGGCCCATGACCGCGTCCTTCAGCTTGTAGAACTCGCCGTCGAAGTCGAACTTCTCCTGGGTCGTGAACATCAGGCGCATCAGGTCGAGCGCCTCGTCGAGGTGCCCGACGGGCTTCGACCATTCCATCCCGTACGGCTCGACGTTGAGCTGCTCGCCCGAGCCGAGGCCGATGATCGCGCGGCCCTTGCAGACGTGGTCGAGCGTCAGCGCGGTCTGCGCCAGCACGGCCGGGTGGTGGGTGAGGATGTCGGTGACGACGACGCCGACGCGGATCCGCTCGGTCGCGGCGCCGACGGCGCCCATCATCACGAGCGGGTCGAACCACGTGTGCGGGTTCGCCTGGAACTTCGCGAGCGGCGTGATGTCCTCCGTCCAGACGGACTCCGGATGCCAACCCATGAGGTGGCTCGGCCACCAGATCGTCTCGTACCCGTCCGCCTCGGCCCGCTTGGCGAACTCGATCGCCTTGTCGGCCGGCGGCATGATCGTGCCCGGCGCTCCAAATTCAAATTCCATGGGTTTCCCCTTGTGAGGTTGAACGTACGACGGTCGCTCCGCCAGGGAAACCCTGAGGAATTCGAATTCTATTTGATATCTTCATATTGTTCAGAATCGAAATTAGTAAACGTGAGGTGAAACGAGTTTGTCAGACCTTCACACCAGCCTCACGTTTACAGTGGGCGTCGGGATCGATCACCTCGCGGAGCAGGCGCACCTGCTCGGCGGTCGGCTTCGTCGTCTCGGGCACGTTGCCGTCGTCGGGGAGCAGGAGCTCGAAGCCGGTGGCGGCCTGGACGCTCTCGACCGTCTGGCCCGGGTGCACCGAGCGCAGGCGCATCCGCTTCGAGACCGGATGGAAGTCCATCACGCCGAGGTTCGTGACGACGATCTCAGGGCCGCCGGTGAGGCCGAGCTTCTCGCGCTCGTCGCCGCCGCCGAGGAACCCGGCCGCCGAGCGGAAGTCGACCTTCTCGACGAGCGCGCGCGGCGAGTGGTTCGGGTTCCAGTAGAAGAGGCGCTTGCCGAGCGAGCCCATGTCGCCAAGCCCGGCCGTGCCGGGGAGCCGCACCTTCGGCCGGTGGTAGTCGGTGCCGATCACGGAGTTGTTCGGATTGCCGTACATGTCGAGCTGGGCGGCGCCGACGCAGAAGATCTGCAGGTTGCGGCCGTTCTGGGCGTAGTGCCAGAAGTCCGAGTACTGCTCGAGGTACATGACCGAGTCGCCCCAGAGCGGGTTCTCGAGGGTCGACGCCGCCACCTTCGCGGGGCGCGGATCGACGCCGGCCGCGCCCGCCAGCCACACGAGGTCCGGGGTCGTCGTCATCCGCGCGAGCATGATCGCCGCGATCGGGATGAACGACGCCATCCCGTTGCACACCTCGTCGCCGTCGCGGTACTGCGCGGCGAGCGCCGTGCACATGATCTCGTCGACGGTGTACTCGACGTCGCTCACAGCCGGGTCACCTCCATCAGGCGCTCGGCGCCGCCGACGGCGTCGAGGTAGTCAGCCTGGGTCTCCGGGCCGAAGATGTACGTGTCCATGAACGCCTTCGTCGCCTCGTCGTCACGGGCGACCTTGACCCACTCGAGGTGGAAGCGCGTGTCGTACGTGTACTTGGGATAGAACGAGGTCGGGTGGGCGCCGTACGGCACCTCGACGACGGCGTCGACGCGGAAGTAGGGCAGCACCGTGCGATCGGGGTTCCGCCGCAGCACCTCGGTGTCGACGATCTCCTCGCAGGTGACGATGGTCTTCTTCGCGGCCTTCGGCATGATCCCGAGGTCCGGCCAGATGATCGTCGGGTCGTACTGCACGTTGCCCATCTCGTCGCAGCGGTGCGCGTGGATGAGCGCGACATCGGGCACGAGCGCCCGGCAGGCGACGAGCGTCTCGCCCGTGAACGGATCCTGGAACGTCTTCAGGTTCTCGTTGATGTCGATCAGGTCGGTGCCGATCAGCCCGCGCGTCGGCAGCGACGGCAGGTTGCGCGCGCCGGCGCCGAGCCGCGCGTTGAGGGAGGTCTCCGAGAGCTCCTCGACGCGGACGCGCCCCTCCTCGACGGCCTTCCGGTACTGCTGACAGAGCCCGAACGTCTCCATCGAGACGGCGGCGCCGATGAAACGGTCGATCACGCCGGCCGCTGCGAGCCAGTCGACGGGCATGCCGCCGACGAGGCAGACGACGCCGAGGTTCTTCTTGCCGGCCCTGATCAGCTCCCGCACCATCGCCATCGGCGCGGCCTGGGTGGCCATGTTCTGCAGCGCCACGACGTCGCCGTCGCCCACGAGCGCCGCGGCCTCCTGCAACGACATCACCTTGCTCTGCATGTCACCCCACTTTCACGATCTCGAGGCCACCGTGGATCTCCAGGATCTGCCCGGTGACGTAGTCCGCATCCGACGTGGAGAGCCACGAGACGAGCCCCGCGACGTCCTCCGGCTTGCCCGGCCGCCCCAGCGGGAACTGCCGGTAGATCTGCTCGAGCGCCTCCGCGGGGATCCCGAGCTCGTCGCCCTCGCCGCGCGCCGCCGTCAGCCGCGTCTCGACGAACCCGGGCGCGACCGCGTTGACGTTGATCCCGAGCGGCGCCCACTCGCGGGCGAGCGACTTCGTCAGACCGTTGATCCCGCCCTTCGCGGCGCAGTAGTTCGAGTTGAACGCGACGCCGTAGATGCCGTTGATCGAGGAGATGGTCACGACCTTGCGGTTGTGCCCCGCGTCCTTCCGCCGCAGCAGCCGGGCCGCCGAGCGGCAGGTGTAGAACGTGCCCTTCAGCGCGACGTCGATCACGAGGTCCCACGTCGCGTCGTCCATCTTGTGGAGCATCGCGTCCTTCGTCAGGCCCGCGTTGCAGACGACGATGTCGAGCGTGCCGAACTCGCGCTCGGCGACCGCGACCATCTCGTCCGTGTGCGAGGAGTCGGCGACCGAGCCCACGGCGACCGCCGCGTTCGGGATCTCCGCCGCGGCCGCCCGGGCGACGTCTTCGTCGAGATCGTTGATGACCACGGCTGCGCCGTCGTCCGAGAGCCGTCTGGCAATGGCCTTTCCGATCCCGCGGCCTGACCCCGTGACCAGAGCGACTCGGCCTTCCAGAGGCTGCGCAACGCCCATCGAGATCAATACCTAAAGGTCTCTTCCAAGCCCGGCAACCGCCGGGCGAGGATCCCCTCGGCGGCCGTCAGCCCTGCACGCGCGGCGCGGTCGACGCCGATGCCGCGGCTCTTGAACGTCTCGCTCGCGAAGTACAGGTTCGGGATGTTGGGAGCACGCCACTGAGGCCGGTACGAGCCGACGAGACCGGGCTTCTGGTACACGCCGAAGGACGGCTCGTGCACCAGATGGCGCCGTCTCCACACCGGATTCGCGAGACCGGGGTACATGCGCTTGATGTCCGCCTCGAACTGGTCGAACTTCTCGTCGACGAACCGATCGTCGGTCGCCTTCTCGCCCGGGATGATCCCGCCGGTGACATAGAGGTACTTGCCCTCGGGAGCAGTGGAGGGGTCGAGCGAGGTCATCTCGAACAGGAAGCCCGGCACGCGCGCGGTCGGCGTGTGCAGCCAGGTCGAGAGCTCGCGGCGATCGAGGATCGGGCACGGCTCGTCGACCGCGATGTAGAGGCCGAGCCAGCAGATGCGGAACACGTCCTGCGCGAGGAACCTGATCTGCGCGACGTACCAGTCGGGCAGCTCGTACTCGGGCACGACCTTGAGCACGTGCCAGACCGGCAACGTCGAGATCACGTTGTCCGCCTCGATCAGCTCGGTCTCGTAGTCGTTCGGGAGGATGCGCGGCTTGCGGGCGACCGTGACCCCCTTCACGCGCCGGTCCTCGATCACGACCCGCTGCACGGTCTCGCCGAGCCGCAGCTCGCCCCCGTTCTCGGTGAGCGAGTCCGCCAGGTCCTGGAACATGCCGTCCCAGCCCTTCTCGGGCCAGAACGAGTACGCGGCGGTGCGCTTCTCCTCGAAGTGCATCTTGCGCACCATCAGGTTGTCGCTCGCGGAGTGGTCCCACCAGTCCTCGGTCATGCACTCGAGCACGGTGATGAACTCGAACAGGTCGATCACGCCCGGGTCGTCGGTGTGCTGGAGGATCCACTCGCGCATGCAGCGGTCGTCCCACCGGTCGAGCTCCTCGTACGGCGTGTCGACGAGCGCCTTGATCACCTTCTTCAGCTCGTCCTTGTTACCCGCGTAGCGGTCGCGGATCGAGCCCCACGTCTCGGTCGTGTGATCCCAGACGTTCATGTCGGTGTTGGACGGCCCGTGGACGAGCTCCTTGCCGAGGTACTCGAAGATCTTGGTGATGCCCGAGCCCGAGTCCTCGAGCAGGTGCCCGCCGACGTTGAGCTTGTACCCCTCGTCCGGCACGGCCATGCCGCGACCCCCGAGGTACTGCGCCTTGTCGAGGACGAGCACCTTCTTGCCGTTCTTGGCGAGGATCGCGCCGGCGGCGA
>VGCB01000053.1 GCA_016870235.1 Actinomycetota bacterium
GCGACGACGCCCTGGTGGTCGGGCGAGCCGGCCGCCTCGGTGAGCTCGCGCTCGCGCCGCATCTGGAGCCTGCGCAGCTCGCGCAGCCACGGCTGCGCCTCCGTCGCGCGCGCGCTTGCCCACACCTCGAGCACCTGCCGGCGGCCGCGAAGCGCCTCGCGAACGGCGTTCCTGCCGTAGACGACGTCGCGAGTCACGCGTGGGGCACGAGCCGGTAGCCGGGGTCGTCCGCGATGTCGCGGACCTGCCAGCCGGCCTCCTCGATCGCCTCTCGAAGACGATCTGCCTCGGCGAAGTCCTTGGCCCTCCGTGCCTCGACCCGTGCCTGTGCGAGCGCGCGCACGCTCTCCGGCGCCTCGACGTCGCGCGCGAGGGAGGCGAGCCCGAAGACGCCGAGAGCACGCTCGAGCAGCGCAAGACGCCCGTGCGCGCGCCACCCGTGCATGATCGAGAGCGCTGCGGGCGTGTTGAAGTCGTCCTCCAGCACGGCCACGAGCTCGTCCCAGCCGGTCTCGTCTCCGGCCGACTCCGTGGACGGGGCTCTGAAGGCGTTGCGGATCGACTCGACCTGTGCCCGCGCCGACGCCATCGTCTCCTCGGAGAAGTCGATCGGCTTGCGCCAGTGGCCGGTGAGGAAGAAGAGGAGCGCTGCCTCCCTCCCCCACTCGCCGAGCACGTCCTGGATCGAGGCGACGTTGCCGACCGACTTCGACATCTTCTCGCCGGTGAAGCGCAGCATCCCGTTGTGCGCCCACACCTTCGCGAACGGACGCCCGAGGCTGCACGACTGCGCCCGCTCGTTCTCGTGGTGCGGGAAGACGAGGTCGAGGCCGCCGCCGTGAATCCAGAACTCGGGCCCGAGGATCGCCTCCGCCATCGCGGAGCACTCGATGTGCCAGCCGGGGCGCCCCCTTCCCCACGGCGACTCCCACGACGTGTCCTCGCCGGGCTTCGACGCCTTCCAGAGCGCGAAGTCGCGCGGATCCTCCTTCAGCGGATTCGGCTCCTGCTCGGCGACCTGGTCGGGGCGCTGGCCGGAGAGCTTCCCGTACTCCGGGTACGTCGCGACGCGGAAGTACACGTCGCCGTCGACGGCGTACGCATTTCCCGTCTCGACCAGCTCGGCGATGAAGGCGACGATCTCGTCCATCGTCTCGGTCACCTTCGGCGTGTGCGTGACCTCGTCGAGACCGAAGCCGCCGACGTCCTCGAGGTACCACGCTGTCGCCTCGCGCGCCCGCTCGGCGCTACGTCCGGGCGCCGCCTCGTAGATCTTGTCGTTGACGTCCGTGATGTTGTGGACGAGCGTGACCTCGTGACCGCGCTCCCGGAGCCAGCGGGCCATCCACGAGAAGACGACGTACGGGCGCGCGTTGCCGATGTGGGCGCGCGCGTAGACGGTCGGGCCGCACACGTACATGCCGATCGGCGCGGGCGGCGCCGGCAGCTCGACGAGCTCGCCGGTGAGGGTGTCCGAGAGGCGCACCAGGCGATCCTACCCGCGCGCTTTTTCCGCTCCTCCGTCAGCGCGCGGCGGCACGGGCGAGCGCCTCGTCCTCGGGAAGCGCGACGAGGACGGCCCAGAGCTCCGGTCCGCGCTCGACGCCCGTGAGCGCGCGCCGGAGGGCGCGGAGATCACCGCCGACCGCCTTCAGCTCACGGAGGATCGCCCGGGCGGCGGCCTGGTCGAGCGGCCCGGGCGCGCCGCGGCGGAGCTCCGCGAACCGGTCGAGCGTCGGTACGGCCTCCGGCGGCGGCGCCCCCTCCGGCCGGCGCGCGAGCTGTGCTGCGATCTCCGCCGCCTCGGCCAGCGTGCGGGCGCCGCGAAGGGCCGCAACGGCCTGGACGGGCGCTTCCGCGGCGGCGGCGAGGTCGGCGTCGGTCATCGCCGCGATCGCGTCGATCGCGAGCCGGCCGATCCGGCCCCGGTCGAGCTGAATGTCGTGGGTCGGGAGGTCGAGCTCGTCCAGGTAGGCGCGAAGCGCCGCCGCCGGGATCCCGTCGCGGCGCAGGTCGGCGACGGCGACGGGACCGTGCCGCTTCGAGAGCTTCTTGCCGTCCTCGCCGAGGAGCAGGCCGACGTGGATCACCTCCGGGTACTCGCCGCCGAGGGCCGCCGCGATCTCCTGATGAAGCGACTCGTTCGGCCGGTGGTCGGCGCCGCGGATCACGTGCGTGATCCGCATCTCCAGGTCGTCAGCGACCGTCGCGAGCTGGTAGGTGGCCGAGCCGTCCGCGCGGACGAGCGTCGTCCGTCCCAGTCGGATCGCGCCGTCCGGGTCGCGCTCGGCGCCGTTCGCGAGCGCCTGCCGGGCCGCGTCGGCGTACACGTCGGCCCGCTCGCTCTGGCGCACCGGCCCCTCCTCCCACCGCAGCCCGAGCCACCGGAGGTCCTCGAGGATCGACTCCTCACCGCCTTCGACGACCCGCTCGGGATCGGTGTCGTCGATCCGCAGCACGAGGACGCCGGCGTGGCTGTCTGCGAATCCGCGGTTCGCGGTCGCCACGAGCGCGTTGCCGAGATGGAGCGAGCCGGTCGGGCTCGGCGCGAACCGCACGCGAGCGGACATGTCGTGAGCGGACATGCCGTGAGCGTAGTGGGGCCGTCGCCGCGGCGGCGATCAGCTGTCCGCCATCGTCACGTGGCCGGGCCACGCGGCGACGCGATCGAGCCAGGCGCGGATGGCCGGGTACCGCTCGAGGTCGAACCCGCCCTCATCCGCGACGTGGGTGTAGGCGAAGAGGGCGATGTCGGCGATCGTCGGGCGGTCGCCGACGAAGAACGGCCGCTCCGCCAGCCATCCCTCCATCGCGGCGAGTGCCCGATTCCCACCGGCGAGCTTCGAGGCGATCGTCTCGGCGTGCTTCTCCGGCTCGCCGGAGTATGCCTTCAGAAACCGTGCAACCGCGATCGTCGGCTCGTGCTCGTACTGCTCGAAGAACATCCACTGCAGGACGACCGCGCGGTCGTAGCGGTCGTCGGGCACGAACGGCGTTCCCTCGCCGAAGTACCAGAGGATCGCGTTCGACTCGGCGAGCGGGCGGCCGTCGTCGAGCACGAGGGTCGGGACACGGAGCGCGGGGTTGAGACCGCCGATCACGGCGGGGCGGTCGGAACGGTCGACGACCGACAGCTCCTGCTTCGCGAACGCGATCCCGAGGTGGCGCAGAAGGAGGCGCACCTTGTAGCAGTTGCCGGAGACCTGCGAGTTGTAGAGGAGCACGTGGGGACTCTCGCAGGTCGACGCCCCGGGCTCCATTCGCGCTGCTGCTCGACGCGATCAGGCCGGTCGATAGAGTCGCGACGCGAATGAAGCTCTACCTTGCCGGCCCACTCTTCTCCGAGGCCGAGCGCGACTGGCTCGACGCGCTCGCGGGCCGGCTGCGTGCCGAGGGCTTCGAGTGCTTCGTGCCGCACGAGCAGTTCGACGAGCAACGCGACGTCACCGTCGACGACGTCTACGCGGTCGACGCCGCCGGCCTGCGCGGCGCCAACGCCCTCGTCGCCTGGATGGACGGGCCGATGTGCGACGACGGCACCGCCTGCGAGATCGGGATGTTCGCGCAGCTGGTCGCGGGCGGCGACCCACGCTATGTCGGCATCGTCGGGATCGCGACCGATCTCCGGCTGCAGCGGCGCCAGGGCAACGTCATCGGCGACGGACTGAATCTGTACGTCCTCGGCGCGATCCGCGCCTCGGGGCGGATGTGCTGGTCGGTCGAGGAGGCGATCGAGACGCTGCGCGCCTGGCGCGACGGACGCCGCGACGCTACGACGTGAGCTCGTTCTCGGTCACGAACAGGCGCTCGCGTCGCGCCACGTGCGCCATCGAGTCGGCGACGACCTGCTTGCCGAGCTCCGACGCGTACGCCTCCTCGAACGATCGCCGGGAGTCGAACCAGAGCTCGGTGATGCCGTCGAACTGCGCGTCCTGCGTCGTCACGAGGTTGAAGACCGCGCGCCGGAGCTCGGGCAGCTGGCGGGCCAGAGGCGCGTGCTCCTCGAGCCACCACTGCCGGAACTCGTCCCGGCTCATATCCTCGCGGCGCGCGAGCAAGATGATCGCCTTGAACGACACGTCCTCCTCCTCTACGCCGGCTTGCGGACGCGGGCGAGCGGCCTGCCGCCCGTCGCCAGGGCGAGGACGACGACCATCTCATCGGGGCGCGGCGCGTCGCCGACCCCGAAGTCGACCGCGTCCATCTCGTCGAAGCTCCAGACGTCGTCCTTGTTGCCGATGGGGACGGTGATCGTCGCGCCCGGGCCGGCCACCTTCTTCGTCGACGGGATGATCGCGTGCCCGTGGTCGACGGCGGCCCGGACGGGGGCTCCGAACCGGGGATGGAGCACGGCGGCCGCATGCTCGAGCTCGCCGTCGAACCCGACGATCGCCGCCTTGCCGTACGCCCGCACCTCGTCGGGCAGGCAGCCGAGCGCTTCGACGGCACGGGTGGCGAGGAGGCCGCCGAGCTCGGCGCCGTGATCGACGAGCTCCTGCAGGTCCTCGACGTAGCGACCGGCGCACGGGTTCGCGATCACGGCGGCCGCGACGGCGCGGCGCCGCGGCGGCTCGATCGACCGGCCTGCCTCCCGATGGATCTCCTCCACCTGCACGATCAGCTTGCGGACGTCGACTCCCACGGCTCGCAGCGTATCTCGTGGCGCCGTTTTGAGCCGGCGCCACGAGACACACGGGCGTCAGCCTCTGCGAAGGCCCGCGACGAGCAGGCCCGCGGAGACCGCGCCGAGCAGGAGCCCGGCACCGAGGACGCCAAGTGCGATCCAGAGGAGCGGATCGAGCTCCGCGCCGGCGCCGAGCTCGGCGTTGACGCCGGCGGAGCCGTCGGCGTTCATGACCACGATCCGCCAGGAGCCGTCTTCCGGGGCCCAGCGCACCGACCGCTCGCCCGGCCCCGCGCTCGACGCCTTCCAGAACGTCTGCTCAGTCGGCGCGGCGGCGGGGCCGCCGGGAACGATGTCGTTGTCCCGATCGCTCTTCCCGAGGCCCGTGCCACCCCAGAGCGAGGTGTCGCCGACCTCGACGACGACGGCGTGGTTCACGCCCCGGAGGTACTGGTCGACGCTGGTCGCGGAAGCAACCCCGACGAAGATCGGCCGGGCGCTCTCGCCGCGGATCCTGAGGTCGCCGACGATGTCCCGGACGAGCGAATCGGGGCCGCCAGTCTTGAGGTCGAAGGGCTTGGAAGCGATGGCGTACGTCGCCGTCGAGTACGTCTCCGTGGGCGACATCACGAAGCCGCCGTCACGGTTGAACTGGTCGACCGCGATTCCCGTGCCACCGGCGGCGACGAGCCCGAGCGTGACGAGGCCGAGGATCGAGCCGGCGACGATCGCCACGACCCGCCCGAAGCCCGTCGGCCGGGCCCGAGCGGTCGGTGCGACGGTGGCAGACGTGCCGATCGCAACCGCGCCGCGCTCCTCACGTCCTCCGAGGTCGAGCCGGAACGGAGGATAGGCGTCGGTCATGAGCGCCGCGTACGCGGCGACCCGGAGCACCCACCGGTTGAGTCCCAGCACGAGGTCGAAGATGCTCTGCGGGTAGCGACCCGTGAAGAGCAGCACGACGACGGCGACGAGGACGAGAAGGTCGACGAGCCCGCCGCCGAAGCGCCAGTCGCCCGCCTGGTCGACCGCCCAGATGCCGCCGCCGACGAAGAGCGCGACCACGCAGTAGTGCGGGAGCGCGAGCAGCCACCACTTGACGAGCGCGAGCCCGCGGGACAGGCGCTCCGGATACGGGATCTCGAGCGTCGCCGGGTAGTCGGGCCGATCCGCGAGCGTGAACGGCGGGTAGCGGTCGGTCCCGTTCGCGCTGAACGAGTAGAAGCCGACGCGCCAGCTCCAGCGAAGCACCCCGACGTTGAAGTCGAAGAGCGTCCGCGGGTAGCGCCCGGTGAGGACGATCGAGAAGAGCGCGATCATGCTGACGCCGACGAACGCGACCCAGAGGATCGCGAGGACGACGACGTGCGGGATCACGAGAAGCCACTTGACGAGCCACTTCCAGCGGCTCAGCCCGGGATCGAGCGATCCCTCGACCCGGACCGGATAGACGGGCACAGCCGTCACGGGAATCACCTCCTTGCCAGTCGCCTCGATGCTCGCCGCCGCTCCCCGTCGGCGCATCAGCACGCGCGCGGATCCGCGTGCAGCGAACTACGGCTGTTCGAAGCTCTGAGGACGCAGGGAGCGCTCGTAGCCCGCTAGGGGCGCGACCGAGGACGACGCAGCGCGCCGCCCAGCACGGCCAGACGGCCCGTGCTCATGTTGTTGGAGCTTCTTAGCAGCCGCGATCGACGCGCCGCGGCGGCGGCCCGACCGGGACGCCCTCGCGCGCGAGCACCGGCCGCAGACGAGCGCGGTAGACGTCCATCGCCTCGCGCGGGAAGTCGGCGTGCGTCTGACAGCGCCAGCCCCGGTACGCCTCCCGGTGATACGGGCTCGTGACGGACTCGTTGTGGCCGATCACGTTCCCGAGCGAGATGCCGTACCGATCCATCAGCCAGGCCGCGAGCGCAAGCGACGCGCGCATCTGCGCCGCGTTCTCCAGCACCTGATCGTCCGACGTCCCGACATGCTCGACCCCGATCGCGGTCCAGTTGAGCCCGACCGTGTGCCGGCACATGATCGCGAGCCGCACGAGCTGGTAGATCGTGCCGTCGCGGTCGATCACGAAGTGCGTGCAGATCCCGGGCGTCTCGCCGAGCTCGCGATCGGGCGCGTTGGAGTGAAACGACCAGTAGGCGGAGGAGAACGTCGAGCTCGCCGTGTAGTGCTGCACGATCACGCGGGGGCGCTCGAGCCTCCAGGTGTCGAGACCGTAGTGGCGCTTCGCGTACGCGGCCGTATCGGCGAGGCGCTTCTGCGGGAAGGGAATCGGCTTCCAGACGATCTCTGGCTGCGGCGCCTCGTTCCCCTTCGCGGCGGCGGCCCCGCCGGCGAGGAGCCCGGCGAGCGCGACTGCGACGACGAACCGGGCAAGGGGCGGGAGCGGCACCTGTCCACATGGTGCCGACCCCGGCGCAGTCGCGCCGCGCCGGGCGCGACAGCCGACGCTGCCGCAAGACTGGACGAGTCTGTCATTCGAAAGGAGTCCCATGCCAGCACCACTCGTGACCCAGACTCAGCTGCTCGACCAGCTCGCCGGGAAGCTCGGCGGCTCGCGCGCCGACGCGAAGCGCACCCTCACCGCGGTCGAGGATGTCGTGCTCGACAACCTGCGCGAGGCCCGCCGTATCAAGATCGGCAACACCGTTCAGCTGGAGGTGCGCCTCAAAGCCGCCACGAGCGCGCGCAAGGGCCGCAATCCGGCGACCGGCGAGGAGATCACGATCGCAGCCCGACCTGCATCGGTCGATGTCCGCGCACGGCCGCTCAAGGGAGCCAAGGAGGCCGTGCCGACGATCGAAAAGGCGAAGAAGGTGATCGGCGGCTAGCGGCCGTCGAGCACGCCTCGCTCGTCCTGTACGACGCCCGGACCGGGCGTCGTACGCGTCTCCGGGGCCCGTCTTTCGGTAGTTCTCCTCCGACGATCCACGATCTCGCCGATGGCGCGGGCGGCTCCGGCTGCGATGGTGAGCCTGGGAAAGGAGGTGAGCCCATGTCGGCACTTGCAAAGCGGACGCCCCTTGCGGAGATCGAGCCATTCGATCGGCGCTGGCGCAGGATGATGGAGAGCTTCGGGATGACGCCGTTCTGGATGTCGTCCGAGGCGATGCCTGCGGCGGACGTCTTCGAGACGGACGGCGAGGTCGTCGTCCAGGTCGAGGCGCCCGGGTACGAGCCGGGCGAGATCGAGGTCGAGGTCCACGACCATCAGCTGGTCGTGAAGGGGGAGCGCAAGGAGGAGGAGACGAAGGAGGAGAAGACCTTCCGTCTCCACGAGCGTCTCGAGCGGCGCTTCGAGCGTCGGTTCGAGCTGCCTGCCGAGGTGGACGTCGAGCACCTGAAGGCGGAGTTCGCCAAGGGTGTCCTCGAGATCCACATGCCGAAGGCAGACCAGCCGAAGCCTCGCAAGATCCCGATCGGCGTCAAGCCGTAGGGCGCTCGAGACCAGGCGCGAGGGAGCGGGTGGGCCGCTCCCTCGCCACGTCCCGCTCAACGCTCAGCTCCGCCCCGCAACGAGACCCGCAGGCGTCAGAGCCCCGGCGGACACAGCGTCAGCTCCGGGCGGAGGCCGGTGCGCGCGCCGCCACGACTCCCGCGAGCGTGCGGCCCCAGTCGACCGCACGATCCCACTCGCCGTCGGCGAGGGGCCCCTCCGAGTGCGCGACGACGAAGCTCTCGGGCTCGGCGACGAGCTCGAAGCCGTGCCGGCGCAGGCGCCGACCGATCGCCTTTGCGGCCGAGCCGGTGAGCAGCTGCGGCCCGTGCATGCGCGTGTCGAACGCGGCGGCCGCCCGGCCGCTGCCTTCGCCGATCCCCTCGAGCAGCGCGCGCACGGCCTCGCCCTCGAACGGCGGCTCGGGCCCGCCGTCCTTGCTCGTCGCCTCGAGGGCCGAGCGCCGGGATGCGGTCGTGCTCATGCCGTGGACGTGCGTGGGCCCGCCGACGACGACGAGATCTGCATCGGCGAGCTCGCGGTTGACGTTGTCGCTCGCAGGGATCACGACCACAGCCCCGATCTCGGCGAGCCCCTCGCCGACCGCGTGCGCGATCTCCGCGGTGTTCCCGTAGACGGATTCGTAGGTGACGAGTGCCTTCATCGTCCTGCCTCCTTCGCTCGTCTCTTCGTTCGACACGACTGGTGCCGATCTCAGCCTCACAGGGCTCGCCGGCGGAGGTCATCGGGGATCTCTGCGATCCAGCTCGGTACGAGGTACGGACCGGCGTGAGACGGAGGATGACCACGCTGGTCGAGCCGGGGATCAGTCGCGGGTCGGACCGAGATCGATCGCCCTCCGGAGGTCATCCCCGGAGAGGCGGCGGAGACGCAGCTCCGCCAGCTGCTCGGCGGCACAGCGGACGTCGAGCTCGAACCCGTCGAGCACGACTGTCAGGGAAGCGACGCCGGCGGCGGTGAGGACGGTTCCGGCGTGCCCGGCACCGTCGATCGTGACCGTTGTCTGCCAGCGCTCGAACGTGAGCGGGAACGAGACGTCCTCGGCGTCGAACGCGTCGTGCAGGAGGTGCCGCCGCAGCTGAGCCGCGGCGCGGCCGGACGACCCGGGGTCGTGGCGGCGTACCGAGATCCAGACCGTGCCGCCGCCGGGAGGCTCGAACACGCGCTCGAGTGCCGGGCCGCCTTCGAGGTGCACCTCCCGTGTCCGCAAGACCCGCGCCTGCGTCGAGGGCGCGTAGAGATGGCCGCGAAGCGTCTCCATCAGCGCGTCTCCGGTCACGGACAGGCCAGGCTCGTCGGACGCGACCTCGAGAACCGCGCCTTCCGATCCTCGACTTCCGGGAGCTCTCCCCTGCAGCTGCGCGTGCTCGTCGACCGCGCGCCGCACGGCAGGCGCGCCGCCGTACCGGGCGAGGATCTGCGTGCCGAGCCCTTCCTCGTCCGCGAGCAGCGCGAGGAGCAGGGGGAGTGGTGTGATCCGGTCGTCTCCGCGCGCGTCGGCCTCCCGGTGCGCGCGCCCGAGCACATCGATGCAGTGCGACGTGAAGCGCACCTTGCCCCCGCGGATCGCCTTCTCGCCGACGACGCCGGCGACGGTCGAGCGGACGTCGCGATCCAAGATGCCGAGCGCGCCGAGCACCGGCGGCAGGGCTCTTCGCGCCTCCGCCCGCAGCAGGCCGAGCAGCAGATGCTCGGTGCCCGTGTTGCGGTGCCCGAGGCTCGCGGCCTCTTCACCCGCGGTGGTCACGACTTGCCGGGCCTC
>VGCB01000054.1 GCA_016870235.1 Actinomycetota bacterium
TATCGAGCCCACGATCGAGGCCGTCCGCGCCTACGCCACCGTCGGCGAGGTCAGCGACCGCCTCCGCGCCGTCTACGGGTCGTTTCGAGGAACCGGATAGCCACCGAGCGAGAGGGAGCAATGGGCGAGTACGGCGACATCACGTTCGAGCGCGACGAGTGCGTTGCGGTGATCACGATCAACCGTCCCGATCGGATGAACGCATTCCGGGGTCAGACGGTCGACGAGCTGATCCACGCCTTCACGGCGGCCTGGGCGGACAAGGCCGTCGCCGCAGTCGTGCTCACGGGCGCCGGCGACCGGTCGTTCTGCGTCGGCGGCGACCAGAAGCAGCGGATCGAGAGCGGCGACTACGGCCCCACGCAGACCGGTCTGTTCGAGATCGAGCGCCTCCACAAGCTGATCCGGGAGATCCCGAAGCCCGTGATCGCGGCCGTCAACGGCTACGCGATCGGCGGCGGTCACGTCCTGCACGTCCTCTGCGACCTCACGGTGGCGTCCGCGACCGCCCGGTTCGGCCAGGTCGGGCCGCGCGTCGGCTCGTTCGACGGCGGCTTCGGGACCGCGTACCTGGCCCGGGTCGTCGGCGAGAAGCGCGCACGCCAGATCTGGTTCCTGCTCGAGCAGTTCGACGCCGAGACGGCTGAGCGCTGGGGGCTCGTCAACATCGTCGTCGCGCCCGAGGAGGTCGTCCCCACCGCCGTCTCGTGGGGGAAGACGATCGGCAGCTACTCGCCGACGGCGATCAAGTTCCTCAAGCACTCGTTCAACGCGGACACCGATCACATCGTCGGGATCCAGCACCTCGTGTTCGACGGGCTCGCGCTCTACGGCAAGACGGACGAGGCGAACGAGGGCCTCACCGCCTTCAACGAGAAGCGGACGCCGGACTTCGAGCCCTACCGCTGAGGCACGGGGCAGCCGACCGTCTCGTCGCGCGGCCGGCAGCAGGTGTCGACGACGATGTAGAGCAGCGTCTCGACCAGCCGGCGGGCGGCCGGGAGGTCGAGGCAGTTCATGTCGGCCTCGAACGAGAGCGTCGAGCGGTCGCCCGGGACCGGCATCCCGAGCCGCGCCGTCGGGATCCCCTCGAGGCGCAGGATCTCGGCGTCGGTGGCGCCGCTTGTCCCGGTCAGCGGCTCGTGGGGCCGGCCCTCCGCCTCCTCCCAGGCACGCAGGCACGACTGCACGACGAAGCTCGCCGGATCCGTGCGCGAGCCCGGGATCGCGACGACCTGCTCGACCGTGGCGCGACCGGCGACGACCTGCTCCAGCGCCCGCCGGGCGGCGGCGGGGTCGCTGCGGGGGCTGACCCGCAGGTCGACCCAGACGTCGGCCCACGCCGGCACGAACGTCGGCTTCTCCGGCCATCCCGCCCGGATCGCGCCGACGGCGCCCTGGGGAGCGACGAGCCCCGACGCCTGCTCGTCGGTGTACCGCTCGATCCACTCCTCGACGTCGAGCACGAGCCGCGCGGCCTTCGCGACCGGGTTGTCGTAGGGGAGGAGCCGCCGGACGCCGGCGTACCCGAGCGTCCCCGGCACGCGCAGGCGGAAGACGCAGAGGCCGACCTCCTCCCACGAGACCGCCCAGCCGGGCTTGGCGATGACCGCGAAGTCCGGCCGGATGCCCTGACGGACGAGGTGCCGGCAGCCGACCCCGTGCCCGGTCTCCGGTCGCGGGTCGCCCGGGGAGGGGCAGGTCGGCATCCCGCCGCCGCCGAGACCGACGGCGAGGTCGCCCCGGAGCGGGATCCCGGCCCGCGCGACCGCCGCCGCCGTCGCGACCATGCACGCGGCGAAGCCCTTCGGGTTCGCGGCGCCGAGCCCGCAGAGGAGGTCGCCGTCGCGGAAGGCCTCCGCCAGCGACGTCCGCGGCAGCGGCCCGTCGGCGGCAGGCCCGTCTCCGTCTCCCTCGCCGCCGGCTGCGAGATGCGTGTCGAGGTGCCCGTAGAGCAGAAGCGACGCGCCCGTCCCGTCGCCGGCGAGGCGGCCGATCGCGTTCGCCTGCCGCTTGCCGAACGGCTGCAGGCGCGCCTCGAGCCCGTGCTCGCCCATCCGCTCGGCGGCGCACGCGGCGACCTGAGCCTCCTCGCCCGTGGGGCTCGCGATCGAGACGAGCTCCGACGCGAGCCGCTCCAGCAGGTCGCCGTCGACCGCTGCCCGCGCGGCGGCGAGCCACTCGACCTGCTCGCCGGTCAGCGGCAGCGGGCGCGTCGTCACGTCGGCGGCGCCGGCCGGCACCGCGGCTACTGCAGGCCCCGCTTCTGGATCCCGCGCCCCGTGCGGCTCGCGAGCTGCCGCCACTGCGTGATCACGATGTCGGGGCCGAAGAGCCGCTCGCGGTACCAGCCGTCCTCGCCCGCGTAGAACTCGGCCATCGCCTCGCGCGCGAACACGTCGTCGTTGTTGAACTCGTTGGGGACGATCTCGAGCCAGGTCTCGCGGATCTCGCGCTCGAACTCCAGCCGCTCGTCCTCGCTCTCGACCCGCTGCCCCCACGCGATCACGTAGCGGTGCGTGTTCTCGTCGACGGGGACGTACCACTCGAAGTGCACCATCCTCGGCGTCGGGAACGGGTCGACCTTGAGCACCCCCGGCATCCAGATCGAGACCTCAGGCACCATCCCCTCGAGCACGCCCTCCTCGCCGGGCCGGTAGCGGGCGGCGACGGTGACGTCGCCGACGGTCGTCTCCCAGACCGGGGTGGCGGTGCCGCGGAGGAGCCGGATGCCGCACGGGCCGTTCTTCCGCTGGACGACGTCCATGCCCCGCGTCTTCGAGATGTCGGTGTCGCCGAGGACGGTCGGCACCTTGAAGCGCTCGACGAGCTTGGAGTTGCGGTGGATGTACGCGTGCGCGGGGTCGAAGCCGTTCTCGGCCGCGGGCCGCCAGTTGCAGGCGACCTCGCGCGCCCAGCCGTCCGGTGCGACGGCGAGGTCCTCGTCGAGGAACCCGGGCGGCACGTCGAGCTCGAGCGGCGTCGGCTCCCCGTCGCCGACGAAGACGAACACCATGCCCTTCCGCTCCTCGACGGGGTACGAGCGCAGGCGGAGCTTGCCGATCAGCGGGCAGCCGGGGTCGGTGATGACGGCGTTGAGCACGCCGTCGCGCATGTCGTACGTGAACCCGTGGTACCAGCAGGTGACCGTCTCCTTCGTGTAGCACTCGGGCTTCAGCGAGAAGGCGACGCCGCGGTGCAGGCACCAGTCCTGGACGCCGTACACGTTGCCGTCGATCCGGCGGAAGAGGATCCGCTCGCCGAGCAGCGTCACCACCTTCGTCTGCTCGACCGGCTCGCCCGCGGGCCCGCTCACGTCCGCCTCGGCGAGCTCGTGGGAGAAGAACGCCGGGTACCAGTGGTTCCGGAAGCCGAGCACGGCGTCGACGTAGACCTGCCACGGCTTGCGCCGCTGCTCCTCCCAGGCCTCGATCGGGTCCTTCTGCCAGTCGCCGATCGTCCGCTCGGTCGCGCCCGCCTCCTGCCGGCTCGGGGTCTTCCGCGTCGCCATCCGCTCCTCCCTTCTAGAAGCTCGTCGTGGTCGCCATCTCGGCGGCCGTGGAGAGATCCGGGCCCCACCAGGACATGCCGTCCGCCAGCTCCTCCTCCGTCCAGACGATCGGCTCCCAGTCGGGGTCGAACACGAGGTAGCCGCCCGCGAAGAGCTCGAGCCGGTGGCCGCTGCCGGGATCCTTGACGTAGAGGTACACCGCCTGCGTGATCCCGTGCTTGCCCGGGCCGGCGTCCGCGACCACCCGATGCTCGCGCAGGATGTCGGCCGCGCGGAGGACGTCCTGCCAGTTGTCGAGGCAGTACGCGAGGTGGTGGAACCGGTCCGGGGGCGCGGCGGCGTCGGCCATCACGGCGACGTCGTGGACGAGGTTGGTGACGGCCATCCAGCCGCCGGCGAGCGTCCCGTCGGCGAGGCGGATCAGCTCCCGCATCTCGAAGCCGAGCTGGTCGCCGAGCCATGTGCAGCACGCTCCTGCGTCCGTCGTCACGAGGTTGACGTGGTCGATCCGGCGCGGCGAGATCCCCCGCTCCCAGGCCCGGGTGGAGTTCGTCCGGAGCGGCGAGGCGACGGCGGCCGGCGACGGCGGCTTCTCGACGTCGTAGTAGAGCTCGAGCCGGTGACCCTGGGGGCTCGCGAAGCGGACGGCCCGGCCCTGGCCCCGCTCCGCGCCGGCCGGAACCTCTGTCACCTCGCAGCCGCCCGCGTCGAGCCGCTCGGCGAACGCGTCGACGTCTTCGGGCCGCTTCGTCCGCCAGGCCACGTGGTCGACCGCGGCTGCCTCGCCGGCGCGGAGGCTGAGCGTGTGGTGCTCGCGGTCGCCCCACGCGCGCAGGAACGCGGTGTCGCCGTGCCGCTCCACCTCCTCGAGACCCACGACGTCGCGCCAGAAGCCGAGGGAGGTCTCGAGATCCGGCGTCACGAGCGCGACGTGGCCGAGCTTCGCGATCTGCGGTGGGCCGGCTGCCGTCATGCCCTCAAGCGTCGCATCCGGCCGGAGCCGGCGCAAGGCGCCGGCGGCCGGCGGCGAGGTCAGATCGTGGCGAGGAACCGCTCGATCTGCCCGACCGCCTCGTCAGGGCGGAAGCGGGTGGCGCTGAAGGGCGTCCCGGGGGCGATCCAGAGCTGCGACCCGGCGATCCGGGCGTGCACCTCGAACGCATGGGCGAGCGGGTGGATCGGGTCGTCGACGTCACCGCGGCAGACGAGCACCGGCTGCTCCACGCCGTCGAGCAGGCCGCCGAGGGCGTAGTGGTCCTGCAGCCCGGGCGTGAGGCGCAAGCGGAGGAACCGGGCGGCCACCTCACGCCAGGTCGGGCCGTTCCAGTGCTCGAGCCCGGCGGCCAGCGCCGGTGGGATCTCGGCTCCGAAGATCCGCTCGACCGCCGCGGAGCCCTCGGGGCTGTCGGCGACGATCGGCGCGTCGAGCACGAGCGCGCGGACGCGCTCGGGCCGGTCGAGCGCCGCGCGGAGCGCGATCCGCGCTCCGAGGCTGACGCCGAGCAGGTCGACCCGGGCGAGCTCGAGGTGGTCGAGGAGCGCGATCAGGTCGTCGTTCCAGGCGGTCGGCGGCATCTCCTCGACCGCGGTGCTCCGGCCCATGCCGCGGAGATCGAACGCGATCACGCGGCGCGTCCGGGAGAGGCCCTCGAGCAGCGGCTCGACCGACACCGTCGAGGCGGCGGCGCCGTGGACGATGACCAGCGGATCGCCCGAGCCCCTCTCGACGACGTGGAGCCTGACGCGGTCGAGCTCGACGAAGGCCACGCGCGGCTACCGGCTTCTCGGTGACACCATTCGCGGACAACCCGGACCAGGCACACCGGCACGATACGGCATGTCGAGTACGGCGGGGTCGACGCCTCCACGATCCCCGACCGGTAGGTCTCGACGCACTCGGCCACATAGTCCCAGCCGCCCGGAAGGCTGTTGCCGCTGATCACGCCGAGGCCCATCCGGCCGGCGATCCCGTGCGTCTTCACGCTGGTGGCGCCGACCGAGAGCGGCGGGCGGGGCCGGGGTCAGGTCTTGCATGTTGCGTCGTGGCGTGCGGGTCGGGTCTGCAGGGGGACCGTGCCGCTGTTCGCCCTGGCGTTTGGGAGTCTCCTTCGTGGTGGCTCGGCTTCTCGGGGATCGGCGCCGCGGTTGCGCGTCGTGTAGCGTCACGCGGCGCGCTTTGTGCCCGTCTTCAGGTGTGTCTTGACGCAACATGCAAGACCTGACCCCGTTTACACGACCGCCCCGGTCGACTGATGCGGTGTATGATGCGTTGATGCGGACGACGATCGATCTCCCTGACGACCTGCATCGAGCGGCGGCGCAGATCGCTCGCGACCGCCACCAGACGCTCAGCCGGACGGTCGCGAGTCTGTTGCGGTCGGCGCTGGCAGGCGAGTCCGGGTCGAGGATCGAGGTCGACGAGGAGAGCGGGCTGCCGACCGTGCACGTCGGCGAGCCGATCACGGCCGAGGACGTCGCGGCCGCCGACGATGCCTGACGACGGTCGCGGTACGCGTCTTCTCGACGGCAACGTCCTGGTGGCGCTCGTCGTCGCCGAGCACGTCCACCACGCCGCCGCGCGAGCCTGGTTCGCGCGGGGCGGGCGGTTCGCAACATGTCCGACCGTCCAGGGCACCCTGCTGAGGTTGCTTGTCCGTCAGGGGTTGGGCAGCGACGCGGCGCGTCAGGCGCTCTCCGTTATCACCCGTCACGCTCGGCACGAGCAGTGGCTCGACGACCTCACGTACCTCGAGGTCGACCTCTCAGGCGTGGTCGGGCACCGACAGGTGACCGATGCCTATCTCGCCGGCCTGGCGCGGGCCCGTCGCGGCCGCGTCGCCACGCTCGACCGCGGCTTCGCCGTCGCGGCCTCAGACGTGGCCGAGCTCGTCCCCACCGACTGAACCTGCCCGACGGCTCCGTCAGTCTCGCTCGATCGCGCGCATGTTCGCCTCGTGCCCGAGCCCGTCGATCCGGAGCCAGAACTCGTCGAGGCCCATCTCCTCGAGCAGCCGGGCGCGGGCTCCGCGCCAGGCCGCAGAGCGACTACGTGGCTTCCCGCAGCCCGGCCCGGCATCATAGACTCGTCCACCGATGAAGCTCGACCTGACGATGCGGGGCCCGACGCTGGCGGAGGCCGGCGACTGGGCGCGGAGCGCGGAGGAGCTCGGCGCGGCCGGCCTCTTCACGACCGAGACGAACCACGACCCGTTCTTCCCGCTCGTGCGGATGGCGACCAAGGCCCGCCGGGTCGAGCTCGGCACCGGGATCGCGCTCGCGTTCCCGCGGAGCCCCATGCACCTCGCCTATGCGGCCTGGGACCTGCAGGCCCTCTCCGGCGGCCGCTTCGTCCTCGGCCTCGGCTCCCAGGTGCGGGCGCACGTCATCCGCCGGTTCAGCGCCGCCTACGACCATCCCGCGCGGCGCATGCGCGAGATCGTCCTCGCGCTCCGGGCGATCTGGCGGGCGTGGGAGGAGGAGAGCGAGCTCCGCTTCGAGGGCGAGTTCTTCCGTCACACGCTGATGCCGCCGAGGTCGGTGTACGCGTCCCGCACGACCGTGTCGCCGATCGCGATCGTGCCGGCGGTGCAGGGGATGAGCCCCGCGATCATCAGGAGCAGCGTGCTCTTGCCGCAGCCGGACGGGCCGAGCAGCGAGACGAACTCCCCGGGCTGGATGTCGAGCGAGACGTTGTCGAGCGCGAACACGGGGTCGCCCCGGGTCTCGTAGATCTTCGAGACGCCCTCGACCGCGACCCGCGTCGCCGCGGGATGGGGCGCGCCGGGCTGGCGATCTGGAGAGGTCGTCGTCTGCATCGCTCGATCGCTCCTGTGCGTGGCGGAGGACAGGTGGCCGACACGTCGCCCGACCACGCACGGGCGAATGGCTCGCGGTTCGGAGAGCCTACAGAACGCGACGTGCGTGCATGATCCGCCGATCGCGAGCGGCGCGATATCGTCAACCGGCGAGCATCCGTGGAGGCGAGACGATGAAGATCGTGCACTGGGGCGACGCCCCGAAGGAGTCGTGGCGGCCGGGGAACGAGACGCGCCTGCACGCCGCCGGATCGTCCGGCACCGAGCGGCTCTGCGTCGGCGAGCAGTGGTTCGAGCCCGGGGTCGGCGCCCCGACCCACTTCCACCCCGAGGACGTGGAGGAGGTCGTCTCGGTCGTCTCGGGCGCGGCCGACTTCCATCTCGACGGTGAGCACCAGATCCTTCGGGCCGGGAACGCGGTGATCATCCCGGGCGGCTCCGTCCACGGATTCGTCGCGATCGGAGACGAGCCCCTCCACATCTACGGCGCCTTCTCCTCGCCCTCCCCGCCGACGACGTTCGTCGACGCCCCCGACCAGGTGATCCTGATCGGCGGCACGCAGGGTCAGCGCCTCGACACGACGCGCACCCGCCAGGGCTCGTGACCTCCACCTCCCCCTCGGCCCTCGGCGCCTCGGGCGGCGGCAAGCCGGTCCCGGTCCCGCGGGGCGAGGAGCGCGCGTGGTTCGACGCGGCCCGCGACGGGAAGCTCGCGCTGACGCGCTGCCGCGCCTGCGGCGTCCGCTCCGTCGTCCGCGTCGTCTGCCCCGCGTGCTGGTCGACGGACGTGGAGACGGTGGCCGCGCGCGGGACAGGTGTCGTCTACTCGTACACGGTGCTCCACCGGGCCGGGCGGCCCGGATTCGAGGCGGACGTCCCCTACGTCGTCGCGCTGATCGAGCTGCCCGAGGGGCCGCGGGTGATGACGAACGTCGTCGACTGCGATCCCGCCGACGTCCGGATCGGCATGCTGGTCCGGCTCGTCATCGACACACGCGACGACATCTCTTTCCCACAGTTCGCGCCGGAGCGTCAGGAGTGAGCACGCTCGAGCAGATCGCGATCGTCGGCGTCGCCGAGTCCGACCACGGCCGGGCGCCGCACCTGTCGCCGCTCGGGATGATGGCGCAGGCGACCGCGCGGGCCGCGGAGGACGCGGGCATCTCGGTCGGCGAGATCGACGGCGCGTTCGTGATCACGCCGTACCACCACCTGACCTCGCTCAGCTTCTGCGAGACGCTCCAGATCTTCCCGCGCTACCACGACACGACGCAGATCGGCGGCTGCACGTTCATCGCCTTCCTCCGCCATGCCGCGGCCGCGATCGCCGCCGGGATGTGCGAGGTCGCGGTCATCGCGTACGGCTCGACGCAGCGCTCGGATGCCGGCAAGCTCGTCAGCGCGACCGAGATCCCGACGCTCGAGCTGCCCTACGGCGCGTCGTATCCGATCAGCTCGTTCGCGATGATCGCGCAGCGGCACATGCACGAGCACGGCACGACCCCCGAGCAGCTGGCCGAGGTGGCCGTCGCGCACCGGCACTGGGCCTCGCTGACCGACGACGCGTTCTACCGGGAGCCGATCACCGTCGAGGACGTGCTCGCCTCGCCGATGATCTCGAGCCCGATCCACCGCCTCGACTGCTGCGCCGTCACCGACGGCGGCGGCGCCGTGATCGTGGCGACGCGCGACCGGGCGCGGCACCTGCGCCGGTCCGTGAGCGTGCTCGGCGCCGCCGAGGGCTACTCGCACCGGAGCGTCTCGGCCATGGCCGACCTCACCGTCTCGGCCGCGGCGACGACCGGGCCTGCGGCATTCGCCGAGGCGGGCGTCACGCCGGCCGACATCGACGTCCTCCAACTCTACGACGCGTTCACGATCGCGCCGATCATGATGCTCGAGGACCTCGGCTTCTGCGAGAAGGGGGAAGGAGGCCCGATCTACGCGAGCGGGCGGACGCGGCCGGGCGGCGACCTCCCGATCAACACGAACGGCGGCGGGCTCTCCTACTGCCACCCGGGCATGCTCAGCATCTTCCTGCTGATCGAGGCCGTCCGGCAGGTGCGCGGCGAGTGCGGGACGCGCCAGGTCCCCGACGTCGAGCTGGCGCTCGTTCACGGGCTCGGCGGCGTGTTCGCCGGCGCCGCGACGGCGATCCTCGCGCGCTGTTAGTTCGCCGAGCCCTCGCGCGTCTGCTGAGCGAGGGACCGACGTGGCAGACGCGCGAGGACTCGGATCCTGAAGCCGGGAACCTGCGGTTCCCCGGGGACCCCTCCGTTGAACGCGAGTCCGGCACCGTGCCCGACGCGGATCTGGCGTGACATGCCCGCGTCTGGCTCATATGGGGGTTCGTTTGTCAAGTGTGCGTGTTTGGGTGTTCCGGTGGCGGATTGGGTGGTGGTGGGTGTGTGGCCGGGGGTTGTCGGAGCGGCAGCGGTGGCGGTGGGCAGGTCGACGTGTGTCAGGCTCATATGCGAGGGCTGGG
>VGCB01000055.1 GCA_016870235.1 Actinomycetota bacterium
CCTGCGTTGACGCGCCGTCTCCGGCAAGGGCCTCCTCGGCGGCCGCGTCGGCTAGCTCGCCGCAGAGCGGGAAGGCGGGCTTCCCCCGCCGGAAGGGATCGCTGCGAAGCCCGGCCGCGCCGGGGAGGAGCTGCTCGGCCTCGGTGAGCGCCGCGTCCGTCTCCAAGACCACGACGTTCATCTGGTCGCCGTCGAAGTCGGCGCCGAGCGCGCGGAGAATGCCGAGCGGCACGCCGAACACGTGGGAGGAGTTCGAGGGGTCGATGACGGGTCGGAGCGCGAGCAGACCGCGACGATGGAGCGTTGGATTCCGATTCACCAGGACGAGGCGACGATTGGCGTCGGGAAGCCCTTCGAACAGCCGGGCCGCCATCCAGTCCGGGATCGCGATCTGGTCGATGTGAAGGTCGGGGCGCGGTACGATGACCGCCCGCGCCGAGCGAGTGAGTCGTCGACCGAGAACCTCGCGGCGAAGGAACCCCCCGGCGCCCTTGTCCTCGTCGAGGACGAGCCGGACGCACTGACCAACGGCACGATCGATCTCATCTGGCTTCGCACGGAACCAAGCGAGCTTCGCCATGAGGCGCCAGTAGGCGCGGCTGAGCGGATGAGGTCCGTCGGGGCTCGCGGGTCGGAGCCAGGGTGGGATGACGAAGATGTGATCGATCTCCAGCGCAGAGCCATCGCCCTCGCCTCCGAGAGCCACCCGCACCTTCCTGCCGAGATCGAGTCTGCCCAGGCCGCCGCGCTCGCAGAAGTACTCGGCGTCTTCCAGCTTGTCTCGGGCGTCGCCATGCCCGCTCCACTTGGGCTCGATGTCGAAGACCCCGGTTGGCTGCTTTCCCGCAGCTAGGCGGCCGTCGACGATCTTGAGGCCGGCGACAGCGAGGTATCGGTTGAGCGCCCTGGTCGCGAGCTTCCGGTGCTCTCCCGGGTCGATCCTTGTTTCCCAATCGACCCAGGATGCGGTGGAGCGCTGAAGCGAGAGCAGCTCGGCGGCGATCTTCTCTGCCCCATGCGCCATGAGAGCCCAGAACTCCATCTCCCCGTAACGCTGGCCGTGATGGGTTTGCTTGTGCGCCCTTCGCTCCGGGCCCCGGGCACGGCAGCGCTCGGGTGCGTCGGCGTCCTGCGGCTGCCGCATCACAAAGATCGCTCCGGCGCGCGGGAGCTCTGTGGCCGCTGCGCTCGATGCGGCCTCGCGGAACTGCCCCATCGCGCCGCGCCGAAGATGATCTCGGCGCGCCTCTCGCCGGCGAGCGGCATATCGTCATCGGGGAGGATCCGACTCACGACACCCTTGATTCCGTGCCTCGTGGACAGCTTGTCTCCTACCCTCACCGGCGGGGTGCGCTCGATCTCGAAGGTGATCACCTCCCGCGACCGGGGCGACCGGACTGCCTGCCGAGCGACGCGGCGGACCTCGCCGTCGATCGGAGCGGACGCCCCGGGGAGGGCAAGCTCGATCCACCCGTCGTCCGCACCGAGCTCCTCCGCATCGTGACGTCGCAGGCCTAGGGCGAAGGCGTCGAGCCATGCCCGCGCCAGGCGCTGGCCGTGTTGGACTGCGACCGGGCGATCCGTGACGTCGACCTCGAGCGCCACGCGAGCTGCGACGGAAGGAACGAGCACGCGAACCCTTCGCACCTCGCGGCGCGCCAGCCGTCGGGCAGCCGATTCCGCCAGAACGATGGCATCCTCGTGTGTCCACCCTCCGAACGTGCTGAACGAAGCCCAGAGGGTTCTCCCGTGCGGGAGATCAGGCAAGTCGCCACCTGGCTCGAGCGGACGATCTGTCTCGACCAGCGAGACGGATCGCGCCTGCAGGGAAGCCCCCAGCATGAGGCGTCGCGGAGCGTCGTGGAGACGATAGGGTATCCGAGCAACCGACGGTCCCCACCCTGTCGCTCCCGGGGCAGAGGTCAGCCGACCGTCGTCATCGATCGCCCAGCCCTCGCACAGGTAGCGAGTTAGGCCGGCGCGCGCGTTCTCGGGAGTGTGGACCGGATCGATGCCGTCGAGGACGGATGCGCGCAGGTCGTCGGGGAAGAAACGGGCGTTTCGCGTCCACGAGATGCGACCCTCGTGGACGCGAAGTCGGATAGCCTCGATCCGCCGGTCGATGATGTGCCGGCGGTCCTTCATCGGGTCATCGAGGGGCACGAGCCATGCGCCGAGTGCCATACGGATCGCCCGCACCAGGGCGGGGGCATCGTCGCCATTTGGGTGCATGGCTCGCAGGCAATCGAGCGCCTGATCGGCACGCATGAAACGGGCGAAGCCGTCGCCCACCCGTTCCCAGGTTTCCGGCCGCCAGATGGGATCGACCGTATTCCTGCCCGCTCGCGCTTCCGCCTTCCAGTAGACGCGGAAGTAGGGCAGCAGGCACGTCAGAGCCTTCCGCGGGAACAGGTACCGCTCGTCTGGGGTAGGGAGCTGAACCTGGACGACGCGGCCCCGCTTCGTTTCCTGGATCCGGAGATCGGCGAGCCCGTGATCGTCGAGCCACCGCCGATAGAGCTGCGCGTTCTTCACGGAGCTCCTTCTCCTCGTGCTCGCGCGGCTCGCTGGCTCTTCTTGGACTGGGTCACCTCGAACTCGTCCCAGTCTTTGGGCGCCCACGCGTCGCCGTCAGGTGTCACGGCTGGGCGTCGCGCCGCCCAGCGCAACGCGGCAGCGCGTGTCGTGAGCTTGTCCCGGCGCGCCCGATCGATGAGGGCCTGGGGCGTGACGACTTCGCCGTTCGGCAGCTCTACGGCGAAGTCCTTCAGCACGTTGCCGACGCTCTTGAAGGTTCCCTGGCCCAGCCCCTGGGTGTAGGGGGCCGGTATCAACGACACGAGATCGATGTCGCGTCCGATGGCCGCGATGCGACACCAGTCACCGGGGTCCTCGAGCTTGACGCCGGTCCGTCGCAGGTGCTCGGCGATCGCTTCGGCCACAGCCCGCTCGAGGCTTTCGCTCTTCGATCTCTTCTGAAACAGCTCGTGTACGCTCAGCTCGCTGTCGATCCGGTAGCGGACTGGAGGACGGAGGCGGCGTGGTAGCTGTGAGACCAGCGGCAACGCGTCGGTCCAGGCGCGGTCGAAGAGGCTTCCCGGTGGGGCGCCATCGTCCTCGTGCGCTGCGCTGTCGCCAAGGTCCTCGAGCTCGGGCGGCTCAAGCGGCTCGGCTTCGCCGAGATCCTGGTCCTCGGCTTGGTCCTCATCGTCGAGTCGGGCCCCGATGAGATCGTTTCGAATCTGTACGTTGATGCCCAGATTCCGGTTGACGCTGTGCCCAATGGTGACCTTCACGAGCTCCTCCGAGGTCCTGCCGTGAGTGGGTGCACAATGGTCGTTCGTAGGTCGTCGCCGGGTAGCCCGACGCGGTGCAGATTCCATACCAGCGCCACAAGCCCCAAGCCCACCGATGAAGGGGGTGAAGCCGGCGGCACGTCGTCGTGGGTGCGAATGCCGACGAAGCCGGTTCTGCTCCCTGCTCGGGAGGAGGATTTCGCAAACGTGCGAGCGAGCGATTTCCGGGTTGGCGCGTCGTGCGTCGAACTGGCTGGGCCACAGCAGGGGCGCCAGGTCGCGTCAGCCGCACGCTCCGCGTCTGCTCCTCTCGGGACCATGATGGCGGCGAGACCGCAGGCCCGCGCCGCGTCCACGAGACGACGGATAGCGATCTCGCTACGCGCCCTCGCGCAGCCAAGTTGCTAGCAGCCTCGATGCGTGCGCTGCCAAGGCATTCTCGAGCCTGTTTCCGGGTCGGAACACTTTCCCCATGGGGTTGTGATGCCCAGACCATGGCTTCGGCGCGCCGACAAGCGCCGGGCGGCTGACGCGTGCCGGTGGCGGTCGCCATCGTGCTCTCGACGGTGTGCCTTGAGCCACGCCGGCCGGTTGGAGCAGGTTTCGCATCAACGGCTCTTTGCGAGCGGGACGCGGGCCCGATTTGAAATGGATCGAGCCCGCATTCTCCCGATCGCAAGACGCCTCCGAGGTATCCTCGCCGCAGCCCTCACCCTGCTCCCCCTCGCGCTGGGCCGCTCCGCATGGGCATCACCCCCGGAAGGCGGCCGCACGATCGTAGCTCTCGTCGACGATACGGCCTCGTTCGCTCACCTCGGCGGCGCGGTCGCTTTCATCCGGCGTATCACCGCGGGACTGGAGGCGGGCGACGAGCTGGCGGTGCTGCGCATCTGTGCCGACTCCTTTGGCGATGACAACCTCGTGCTCCTCGCGCGGATGCCACAAGGCCAGAGGGCCTTCGACCCCGGACTTCGCCGCAGGCTCCTGGCGGCCAGGGGTACAGTGGATGGCCGAATTCGTCAGCTCGCCCAGCTCCCGGCTGCGCGAGGTCAAGCGAGCGGTCGTGCCCTCTCCGGTCGCTGCGCTCGCACGGACATCCTCGGGGCGCTGTACTCGGCGGCGCGTCTTCTCGCGGGAGCAGGGCCGGATCGAGAGCGCTGGCTCTTCGTCCTCTCCGACATGGTCGATGACGTTTCTCGACCGGCGAGCCGTCCACCCAGCCTTGAAGGTGCGCACGTGCGTCTCCTCTTCGTGCAGCGAGGGGCCGGCCGTGGCGCCGTCGACGAGTTCGAGAAGCGCGTGGGCCGCTGGCGACAAGTGGCGACGCAGAGTGGGGCGTCGTCGGTCGTCGTCTGCGACCCCTTGCAGACCGCTCGTGTGGCGGATCCGTTCGCCGAGCTGACGTGCGGTGGGTGATGCGATGAACGACTGGATACCCACGCTCATCGCCGCCGCGACCGCTCTCCTCGGAGTTCTCGCGGTGAGCGCTCTTCGCCGGCCCATCTCTCGTGTCGTCCAGGGCACTGGCACGGTCCTCTACGGCCAGGTCGTCGAGATCGGGCAGAGGACGGAGCGGGCAGCGGCGGCCTACCGGCAGTGGTGGCGTGGCCAGTTCTCCGAGCCCCGCGTTCTCGGGCTGATCGGCGGGATCCTCATGATCGCGATTCTCGCCATGGCGTTGCTCTTCGAGGTCACGCAGGCTGGGCCGCTCTTCGAGTGGGTCCTCGGCGCCCACAGCTCAAGCATCGAGCTCCCGCTGGCGGGTGAGCCGATCGACGTTCCGCTCGGTGCGCTCCTCGCACTCAGCGTGGTGGCACTCGAGGCGCTCTTTGGTGGCGTGGTCCTCGAGCTTCTTGGCGTCACGCGGTTCCTGCCCGCATTCGAGATGTCAATGCGAGCGCGCGCGGCCGCGGTGGCCAGCTTCACGTTCCTGGTCATCGGCCTCGCCGGCCTGCAGGGCACGCTGGCTGGGATGCGCGGCTACCTGACTTATCGCGAGGAGCAGGAGATGCCCTCGGAGAGCAGCGACGCCGTGCTTCTCGGCGGGCTCGAGATGCCCCTTGGCGATGGTTCAGGCGAGCGCGCGGGGGCGGTCGGCGCCGTGCCGGTCCGACCCTCGACCGGCGCCGCGGCCCCGACCGTGGCCCAGGTCGTGCCCGTTTCCTCCGGCGGCGCGAGCGGATCGGATGGGGCGGAAGTCAACGTCGAAGCAACGGGCGGCGAGCCGGCTGCACTGCCCGCCATGAGTATCGAGGCGTACGCGCGGACCCTGGTTCCCGCCGCGCTCGCGCTGATCGTTCCGATCGGCGCCTCGCTGGCCGGCGCGGGGGTCTACTTCACCGCGGCGCACGCCCTCGGTGTGCTCTTCTGGGTGCCGCTGTTCACTCTTTGGATCGCCGGCTGGATCATGTCTCACCTGATTGGCGCCGTCGGGAGCGTAGAGCAGCTCGCGCAGCGAGCGATCGAGCTTGTCGCCGCGCTGGGCGACACCATGCTCCTGCGCCGCAGGTTCGACGAGCCCGTCGCCGAGGCACCGCAGACCGAGACCGCCGCCGCTGCCGCTCCCGCTTCCGAGCCCGGTTCATTGCCGCCCGATGCTGAAGGCCCATCCTGCTCGTGGAGCCCCAACAGAAGAGGGGCAGCCGACGAGCCTCGCGGAGCCGTGACCAGTTTCGCCCAGGTGTCAGCGTCCGAGGACGGCGACGTCATCGCCGAACAGAGCGAGGAGATGGAGAGGCTCCGAGACAGTCTCCGCGACTTTCAGCGGCGAGAGGACGACGCCCGCTACCGGGCAGAGACCGACCCGTTCGGAGTCTGCGCGACGCCTGCCGATTCCGCGTCGGACGTGAGACCCGGCGAGTCTTCTTCCGACGAGAGAGCAAGGGGGATCGAATGAGCGAGCTCGTCGTCTCGTCGTCGGTCTCCGTCACCGGAGCCGCCTCGAGCTCGGTTCTCGAGCTGGCCGGAGTCGCTCTCGGCGCTGCCGTCGTTGGCGCGGGCGTCCTGATCGCCGCGGCTCGTCGGGTGAGCCAGGAGGATCTGAAGGTCGTTCCCGCCGACGTCGAAGCGCGCATCCGAGCGGAGGCCGAGCGAACCCGCCGGCGGTTGCTCGCAACCCTTCCTGCGCAGCTCTTCGAGTCGGCGGCGAAGCGATCGGTTGCGCTCGACCCCGCGCGCGCGTCCCGGCTCACGTTCGGTCTTGCTCGGGCGCACGCCGCCGAGGCGGCACTGCGGAGCAACCTTGCGCTCGGCCTGATCGCCGAGCGTCACGACAGCCGAGCGCTCTCGACAGCGCTCGAGAGCCTGCGTGGAGCGGACGCGGCCTTGAGCGGCGGTCAGCTCGAGGTGGCCGCCACCGAGGCGCAACGCGCCGAGTGCGAGCTAGCGCGCGTCGCGCACGAGGCCTACGAACGGCTCGCGGTCGCTCACGAGACCCAGGTGTCGAACACGGTAGCGAGCACCCTGCGATCCATGGGCTATGCGGTCGAGCGGGCCTCGACCGGCGCGGGAACGGGGATCTGGGCGCGAAACGGGGAGCGCGCCGTGGGCGTCGGCGTTCTCCGCGATGGCCGCCTGATGGTGGACATGGCCGGCTTCGCGGGCGGGAGCTGTGAGCGCGAGGCCAGCCGCCTCTTCCGCACCTTGCGCGAGCACGGAATCGACACCCGGCGCGAAGCGACGATCCTGCATCGCCGCCGGACCGGCGGCCAGCTCATCCAGGCAGCGCGCCGCGCAGGCGGCCGGCCCGAGGATCTCGCGCGGATGGCCGCGGGAATCCAGACCAGTCGGCAGGGCTCCCTGACGAGCGCGCGCGGACACGCGACGGACGGACGTGACGCAGAGGCGGCGCGACGGGCCGCCGCCACCTGGCTCTGGGCGGAGGTCGGCGCGAGATGAGCCAGAAACTCGATACGTCGCCGTCGCACGGCGACGCGCCGCGCTGGCTTCGCGAGATGGACCGCGCTTTCCGCGCGGGGATCCCGGGCTGTGTCTTGACGTTCAACATCCACGACTACGTGCTCGCGCCGGGAGTGCCTCCGAGCCGGCTTCGTCCGTTCCTCGCGCAGCACTTCAAGCGCCAGGACATCGAGCTGGTCGTCTTCTTCTCGCGCGCCGGCGGCTGCGAGCTCTGGCTCGCCGACCTCGATGAGCGCGGCGCGCGCCAGACCGTCGAGCGCTTCGAGCGCCATACGGGACTCAGAGCTCATGGCGACGCCGCCGGTGGCGCTGAGGTTGGCCGTGAGAGCGGCGCGACCGCGGATCTCCGCGAGGCGCTCCCCGCGCTCACGCGGCTTCTCCGGCAGCGCAACGTGCGCACGGCGGTGATCGTCGACTACGCGCACTTTCTCGCACCGGCCACCCAGGGCATGAGCGCGATCGCGTCACCCGACCACGTGCTCGCGGTCGAGACGCTTCACCGCTGGAGCCTCGACGAGACGATCCGCATGGCCGGGAACCGCGTCGTCGTGCTCGGCGACGACGGTCACTTGAGCGAGCTCATCGTGGGGCAGGGCAGCGGCTTCAAGGTGATTGCGGTCGATCTTCCCGATCTCGCCACGCGCGCGGACTTCATCGCGCTTCTCGAGCGTCTCACCGCCAGCGGCCGGCGCGAGTTCGGGCGACTTGCCGAGGATCTGACCCGAGACGAATCGGCGGCCTTGACCGCCGGCCTCGGGTTGGCCGACATTGACGGGCTCGTACGAACCGCGGCCGTCGAGGGCACGCCCGTCAGCCGCGAGGCGATTCGTTACGCAAAGAGCGGAGCGATCCGGGCCCTGGGACGGGACCTGGTCGAGGTGTTCGAGACGACGCGGGGCCTCGAGGCGGTCGCCGGCCTCCGGCACGTGGTGGAGTATCTCGAGGACGTTACGGCGCTCCTCAGGATGGGGTCGCGTACGGTGCCGCGGGCGATCTTGCTCGCCGGCGTTCCTGGTGTCGGGAAGACCTTCGTCGTCAAGTCCTGGGCCCACAGTCTGGGCTGGAACTGCCTCGCGATGCGAAGCATCCGCTCGAAGTGGGTCGGGCAGAGCGAGGCGAACCTCGAGCGAATGCTGCAGCTCGTTCACTGCCTCGCACCGTGCATTCTGTTCACGGACGAGGTGGACGCTTCGATCGGTCGCCGCGAGGCGGGCGGAGACAGCGGCGTCAGCGAGCGTCTCTTTGGCCGGCTGCTCGAGTTTACGTCCCTCGAGGAGCACCGGGGACGGGTGCTGTGGGTTGGTGCGACGAATCGCCCGGACCTCCTCGATCCCGCTCTCGTCGACCGCTTCGGGGTCGTGCTGCCTTTCCTCGCGCCCAGCCCACCCGAGCTCCAGTCGTTCCTGCCGATCTTGGCCGGGCAGCTTGGTCGTGCCTTTGCCGCTGACGTGCGACTCGAGGAGCTGGCCTCACTCGAGCCGCTTCGCTGCATCAGCGCGCGGGGCCTGCTCGAGGTGATCGCGGCGGCCGCCAACTGGACCGACCGCGACGCTGGCCGTCCGAACTCTCCGATCGACCACGCGCATCTCCTGGCGGCCGTCCTCGATCACCGGGCGGATTTCAACCCCCTCGAGCACGAGCTGATCGCGCTGACGGCGTTGCGCCTGACGAGTTTTTCGTCGCTTCTTCCGTGGCGCACGCGCACCGGTGTGCGCGCCGACTATCCGTTGCCAGCTTACCTCCTCCCTTTGGTCGACCACGAGACGGGCCTGCTCGGCGACGCTCAGGTGGACGATCGACTGGCGCACCTCAGGCAGGTGATCCGCCGCTGAGCATGGAACAGATGAGGATCGAAGCGTGATCGGGACCTCCCGGGCGACGTCGAGCCTCGCTCTATTCGACGGCCCACGCGCGCTCGACGTCGCGTGCTTGGGCATTGGCGCTCGCGTCGAGCGCGAGCGCGATGCACTCGCGCGAGCAATCGCGCGGGCTGCGGCCGACTCCGGTTACCTTCACTCGTTCGTGCCGGACGCCGTGCTCGAGCTCGAAGAGGCCTTCGCGTCCGCCGTGGGTGCGCGTCACGCTCTCGGACTCGCGAGTGGTACGGCGGCCCTGCACGTCGCCCTTGCCGTGTGCGGCGTGCGGGCTGGCGACGAGGTCGTGACCACCCCGTACACCTGGCCACAGGTGATCAGCCCGATTCTCGATCGACTCGCCGTTCCAGTCTTCGCCGACATCGATCCCGACACGTACACCCTCGCACCGACGAGTATCGAGGCGGCGATTACGGAGCGAACGCGCGCGATCCTCGCGGTGCATCAGTTCGGTCACGCGGCGGACATGACGCGAATCCGCGAGATCGCGCGCTCGCAAAACCTTCGAATCATCGAGGATGCGGCGCAGGCGTTCGGCGCGACCTGGAACGGCTCGCCCGTCGGGATTCACGGCGATGTGGCTTGCTTCAGCCTCGGCTTGACGAAGCTGGTCTCGGGGCTCGAGGGCGGAGTGCTCGTCACCAACGACACG
>VGCB01000056.1 GCA_016870235.1 Actinomycetota bacterium
CGAGCCGTCGCTGCCGCTCGGCCTCGGCCTCCTCCTTCGCCCGCGCGATCTGCGCGTCGGCCACCTTGCGGGCCTCGGCGAGGATGTCGGCCGACTCGCTCTTGGCCTCGGCGATCAGCGTCCGGTGCTGCTCGAGGAGCGAGCGGGCCTCGGTCCGTGCGTTGTCGGCCTCGTCGATCGCCTGCTGGATCCGGTCGCGGCGGTCGTCGATCGTCTTCTGGATCGGGCCGAACGCGAACTTCCGGAGCACGAAGAACGTGATCGCGAACGCGATCAGCGTCCAGATCATCAGCCCCGGCGCGACCTTGATCAGGCCGGATGCGAGCACGGTCGTCACCTCAGATGAGGACGTAGGCGAGGAGGCCGCCGATCAGGCCGTAGAACACGACGGCCTCGGTGAGCGCGAACCCGAGCCACTGGATGCCCTGGAGCTCGCCGCGGAGCTCGGGCTGGCGCGCGACGGCCTGGATCATCGAGCCGAAGATGTTGCCGATGCCGATGCCGGCGCCGAGCGAGCCGAGGCCGATACCGGCCGCGAGCGCGATCGCCTTGCCGGCGTCGGTGATGTCGCCGGTCATCGCGGCGACGAGCGAGAGTGCGGACATTGCTGGTTGCTCCTCCTTGGCTAGTGCGACTTCTCACAGCGTTGCGCCCGAAACCGGGCGGAACGCGCTACGACCTCTTCAGGATCACGCCCGCCAGGGCGTGCAGCAAGCATGGTAGTGCGGTGTCTCGCGACGATCATGGCTGTTCTCTCGTTGCGAGACACCGCACTAGTGCTCCGGCTCGATCGCCGAGCCGATGTAGATGGCGGACAGGGCGGCGAAGATGTACGCCTGGATCGAGACGACGATGACGACCTCGAAGAGGTAGAAGACGGTCGCGGCCGGCACGGAGACGACCGCGAGCACGGCGTTCTCGAGGACGATGATCAGCCCCACGAACGTCAGGATCAGCATGTGGCCGGCGAGCATGTTCGCGAAGAGACGGACGGAGAGGCTGATCAGCCGCATGAACTGCCCGAGGATCTCGAGGGGGATGATCAGAGGGTAGAGCGCCTTCGGCACCTCGGGAATCCAGCTCTTGAAGTACTTGACGGGGCCGTTGGCCCGGATCCCCTCGATGTGGGTGAAGACGAACGTCATCAGCGCGAGCGTCAGCGGCACGGACAGCGTCGAGGTGGCGGCGAACACCGCGAGCGTCGGCAGCTCGACGCCGGCGATCTCGAACTTCTCGTCCGAGAACGGCAACGGGATGAAACCGAGCAGGTTGACGACCCAGATGAAGATCATCAGCGTCGCGCAGTACGGGAACCACTTCCTGACCGAGTGGTGGGGCAACCCTTGCTCGGCGACCTGCGTCTGCGCGACCTCGTAGATCATCTCGCCGAGCGCCTGCTTGCGGTTCGGGCGGCCGACCTTGACCCGCATGAGGACGATCCCGAGCAGGCACGAGACGAGCGCGCCCGCGAGCAGGTAGGCGACCGCCTTGTTGATCGAGAGGTCGAGCGACCCGATGTGGATGTCGAGCCAGGGCTTCAGGTCCCACTCGTGCGCGATGAACGCTCCCTTGTCCTCCTCCTCACCGGGCGCGGACTCGGCGGCCCAGGCGACGGTGGGGGCGGCGAGCAGCAGGAGCGAGGTGAGCCCCGCCAGCCGTCTCGTCACGAGGTCTTCGCCTCGCCCGAGAAGTAGCTCAGGATGCCGACCGCGAGCTCGACCGTGTAGGCGAGCGCGTAGACGATCGCGGCCGTCAGCCCGAGCCGCTCGTCCGCGACCGTGATCGCGACGAGGGGGACGCCGACGAGGAACGCTCTCATGCTGGTGCCGATGCCGCGCATGCCTGCGGCGGCGAGATTACCCGTGCCGAGCGGGAGGCGCGTCAATAGGAGTGCGAAGAGCGTCGCCCCCAGCCAGAGGACGGCCGCGAGCGCCCAGCCTCGTACCGACCAGCCCGCGATCAGGATCACCGGGAGCGCGAGCACGACGACGGCGGCCCCGGAGATCGCGGGAACGAGCCGGCCCGGGATCGGCCGCGGCGACGCGAAGATGCCTTCCGTCACGCGGTTCACGACGATCTCGAGACGGGCTTCGAGTAGACGCGATAGACGACGGCCGTCGCCGCCGGGATCCCGACGATCGCGCCGACGAGCAGGCCGTACCCGGCGTTGCCGAGCGCCCAGCCGAGCAGCGCGCCGAGCCCCATCGCGGTCGCGAGCGTGGCCAGCAGCAACCCGGATGCCGTCGCGAGGCTCTGCGGTGAGGACGAGGTCGCGGCGGCGGCCATCGGGCGGCAGCATACCAGCAGCTTGTAACAGCGTTTTCCCGCTCGGCGAGCCGGAAAACGCGGCATTTGCTACATGCGGGACGCGCAGGTCACGTGTCGAATCGCGCGTGGTCGACGGCGATCGTCAGCCGCTGCGCCCGGACGCCTCCGAGGTTGACGCGGACGAGCCGAGCTCCCCGCCTGAAGGACAGCATGCTCGCCGAGGGCGGTTCGAGCAGCCGCCACCGCGCAGCAAGCTGCCGCCGGAAGAAGCGGCGGACGGCGACGCGCGTCGCGCTCCCGGGCAGGACGAGTCGAAACCGGGTCACGTACCCTGCGATCGCCCCGCCCGGCTCCGAGCGGTACGCCGTCGACGCCTTGCGATCGAGCTTCGCGCCCGGGTACCGCGGGAGACGGTCGAAGAGGCGGAGGTTCGCCTTCACGTACGGGTCGCGCTCCACGTCGGTCTGCCGCGGCGCGAACACGACGGCGAGGACGACGACCGCGAGGATCGCGCCGACCCACGCGAGCCGCCCCGCGCGCCCACCCGGCAGGCTACGCAGAGCGGCGGAAGCGATCGCGCACCTGCTCGAGCGCGCCCGGCTGGTCGGACTCGCGCCGCCTCGCCGCGCTCTTCACGATCTCGAGAAGGCGGACGACGTAGAGCGAGAACGCAAGGGCGACGAGCGCGATCAGGGCGACGGCGACGGTCTCCCACGGGTGCCACCGGCCGCCCTCGCGGAACGGGATGAACCGCGTCGCGAGCGCGGCCGCGCCCAGCGTCCCCGTCCAGGCCCACATCGTCAGCGCGGCCCGCCCCTGCGAGAAGCCGACGTTGACGAACCGGTGATGGAGGTGCCAGCGGTCGGCGGAGTAGATCGGCTGCCCGTACTTGAGGCGCTTGGCGACGACGAACGACGTGTCGATGATCGGGACGGCGAGCACGAGCAGCGGCAGGAAGAGGACGACGGTCGATGCGGTCTTGAGGAGGCCCGCGACGGAGACGGTGGCGAGGGTAAAGCCGAGGACGAGCGCGCCGGAGTCGCCCATGAAGATGCGCGCGGGGAAGACGTTGTGCCGCAGGAAGCCGATGCACGCTCCGGCGACGACGGCGGAGAGCAGCGCCGCGTCGGCCTTGCCGAGCGAGAGCGCGATCACCGCGAAGGTGATGCCAGCGATGCCGCAGACGCCGGCGGCGAGGCCGTCCATCCCGTCGAGGAAGTTGACCATGTTCATGACCGCGACGATCCAGAGGATCGTCAGCGGCACCCCGACCACGGTCGGGAGGTCGACGGCGCCGAGGAGCGGGAACGTGAAGTGGTCGACCCAGGTGCCGAACAGGACCGGGATCGCGGCCGCCACCACCTGGCCGAAGAGCTTCGGCAGCGGGTCGAGCCCCTTGAAGTCGTCGACCGCGCCGACGACGCAGGCGACGGCGGCGCCGAGAACGATCCCGCGCATCTCGCCGGAGAGGTCGAGAAACGCGAGCGCAGGCACGAGGATGCCGAGGAAGATCGCGAGCCCGCCGAGCCGCGGGATCGGCCGCTTGTTGAGGCGGCGCTCGTCGGGCTTGTCGACGACGCCGAGGATCCGGGCCATCCCCCCGACCGCGGGGGTGAGCAGGACGACGATCCCGAGGGCGATCGCGAGACCGTAGAGGATCTCGGGGTTCGCCTTCAGGTCAGCCCACATTGCCGCGCTACTTCGTCCCGTAGAGGCGATCGCCTGCGTCGCCGAGGCCGGGGACGATGTACCCCTTCTCGTTCAGCTGCCGGTCGACGGCGGCGACGACGATCGAGACGTCGGGGTGGTCGCGATGGATGCGCTCGATCCCTTCCGGAGCCGCGATGAGCGCAATCAGGCGGATCGCGGTCGCTCCTGCCCGCTTCACCGTCTCGACCGCCGCCGCCGTCGAGTTCCCGGTCGCGAGCATCGGGTCGAGCAGGATCACGTCGCGATCGGCGAGATCGTCGGGCAGCTTCACGAAGTACTCGACCGGCTGGAGCGTCTCCTCGTTTCGGTAGAGCCCGATGAAGCCGACGCGCGCGCCCGGGATCAGCGAGAGCACCCCGTCGAGCATCCCGACCCCGGCGCGGAGGATCGGGCACACGGCGACCTTCTTCCCCGTGATCCGGCGGGCGCGCATCCGCTCGAGCGGCGTCTCGATCTCGACCTCCTCGTCGGCGAGGTCCTTCGTCGCCTCGTAGGTGAGGAGCAGGGTCAGCTCGTTGACGAGCTGCCGGAACATCTGCGTCGTCGTCGTGACGTCGCGCAGGAGGCCGAGCTTGTGCTGCACCAGCGGATGCCCGACCTCGGTGACGGCTCCGGTGGCTCTCACGCGTCAGCTCTCGAACGTCGCGAAGCCCCGGAAGCCGGTGTAGAGCGGATGCCGCTCACAGAGGGCGACGGAGCGGGCGGCGAGCGCCGGCACGTCCGCGTCGTCTGAGAGCGCGCCGCAGATGACCCGCCCGACCTCGCGGAACGCCTCCTCGTCGAAGCCGCGCATGGTCGCCGCGGGCGTCCCGATCCGCACGCCGGAGCCGACCGTCGGCGGCCGCTCGTCGAACGGCACCGTGTTGCGGTTGACCGTGAGCTCCACCTCGTGCAGGCGCTCCTCGGCGTCCTTCCCGGTCCAGGGTGAGCGTCGCAGGTCGAGGAGGAGAAGGTGCGTGTCGGTGCCGCCCGTCAGCACCTCCTGGCCGCCCGCGATCAGCTCGGCGCAGAGCGCGTCCGCGTTCGCGCGCACCTGGCGCTGGTAGGCCTTGAACTCGTCGGTCGCCGCGACCGCGAAGCACGTGGCCTTGGCCGCGACGGCGTGCATCAGCGGCCCACCCTGCATGCCGGGGAAGACGGCGCGGTCGATCGCCGAAGCGTGCTGCTCGCGGCAGAGGATGAACCCCGAGCGCGGCCCGGCAAGCGTCTTGTGCGTCGTCGAGGTGACGACGTCGCAGTCGGGCACGGGGCTCGGGTGCAGCCCTGCGGCGACGAGGCCCGAGAAGTGAGCCATGTCGCACATGAGCATCGCGCCGACCTCGTCGGCGATCTTGCGGAACTCCCACGTCTCGACCGTCCGCGGATAGGCGGAGCCGCCGCAGACGATGAGCTTCGGCCGGTGCTCCTTCGCGAGCCGTAGCACCTCGTCGTAGTCGACCATCATCGTCTCGGGCGAGACGCCGTAGTGGACGATCGTGTACAGGCGGCCGGAGAAGTTCACCTTGAGCCCGTGCGTCAGGTGGCCGCCGTGGTCGAGCCGGAGGCCGAGGATCGTGTCGCCCGGCGCGAGGAGCCCGAAGTACGCGCCCATGTTCGCCTGCGCGCCGGCGTGCGGCTGGACGTTCGCGTGCTCCGCGCCGAAGAGCGCCTTGGCGCGGCCGATCGCGACGTGCTCGATCTCGTCGACGACCTCGCAGCCGCCGTAGTAGCGCTTGCCCGGGTACCCCTCGGCGTACTTGTTCGTCGGCACCGAGCCGATCGCCTCGAGCACCGACGGCCACGTGAAGTTCTCGGACGCGATCAGCTCGATCTGGCCGCGCTGCCGATCGAGCTCGCGACCGAGGAGCGCGGCGATCTCGGGGTCGACGTCCACGAGCCCGCGCGTACGCAGCGCCTCGAGGTTGAGGTCGGTCGCGGCCATCGACGTCGATGCTACTGCTTTCCGCACCGGGCACGCGCGCGCGACTGGCGGCCGGCACCCCTCCGACGCCTTGGGGACCGGGGGAGCGCGCGAGCCCGCGCGGAGCGACAGGAGCGTCCGACTGAAGTCGGACGCGGCGGCGCTGTACGTCGGCAAAGCAGCGGCGGCGCGCCCGATCCGGTGTCGCACACGCCGCGCGCACCCAACCCCACGTCCGACTTCAGTCGGACGGCACCCAGCGCACAGTCAGGCGGAGCAGCCTTCGCCCGATGTCGGGCTCGGTCGAGCCGCGGTCAGCGGCGGCGTTCGATCGACGCGAGCTTGTCCAGCTCATCGACGACGGCGGAGTCGTCGCCGGGGCCGCCCTCGATCGTGTCTCCGCCCGTCCCGCCGAGGATCTGGTCGTTCCCGGCCTTGCCGAGCAGGCGGTCGCCGCCGGCCTCGCCCTTGATGATGTCGTCGCCCGTGCCGCCGTCGATGATGTCCGCGCCGTCGCCGCCGTTCAGGACGTCGTTGCCGGGCCCGCCGGCGAGGACGTCGTCGCCGCCGAGGCCGCGGATCACGTCGTTGCCCGCGAGCCCGCAGATGACGTCGGGGCCCGGGGTGCCGACGAGCACGTCGTGACCCTGGGTGCCCGCAATCGTGCAGCGGCGCCCGAGGACACTCGCGACGGGCGTCCCGAAGCTCTTGCCGACGCCGATCGCGCTTCCGGCCTCGGAGACGGCAACGAGCCGGAAGAACGTGCGCGAGCCCGGCTTGACGCCCCGGATCTCGGCCTCGAACGGCACGTCGGCGGTGCCGGAGCCGACCGAGACCTGAGCCGTGCGCTGCCCGTAGGCCGGCGACGGCCCGTACTCGAACCAGGCGGTCGTCACGAGCCCCCGCGGGTTGACGACGCCCGTCACCTTGGCGCCGCCCGGACCGAGCGAGGCGACCGGCAGCGTTCCGGTGGCGACGCTCGGTGGGCCTGCCGTCGCGAACGAGCCGTTCCCGCCGCGAGAGGTGCCGGCGCCGCTCTGCGCGACGACGCGGTAGTGGAAGGTCGTGCCCGGCTGGAGCCCGGAGATCTGGATGCTGACGCTCTCGTTCCTCGTGCTCGAGCCGAGGCTGCGCGTCGAGGTGCGCTGTCCGTAGGCGGTCGAGGTGCCGTACTCGAACCACCACGACGTCGACCGGCCGTTCGGGTTGACGGTCGCCAAGAGGACGGCCGAGGTCGCGGTCACGGACGAGACGCCGCCCGTGTTGACGGTCGGCGGACCGAGCGTCGTCAGCGTGGCGTCGGCGCCGCGCGTCGTGCCTCCGTCGCTGGTCGCGACGAGGCGATAGTGGTACGTCGTCCCGGAGGCGAGGCCGCTCAGCGACTTCGACACGTTGACCGAGCCCGTGCTGTTCCCGGCGCTCGAGGTCGACGTGCGCGACCCGTACGACGTCGTCGTCCCGTACTCGAAGAAGTAGCTCGTGGAGCGGCCCTTCGGCTCGACCTTGCCGGTGACGGTGGCCGTCGTCGAGCCCAGCGCCGACGTGGCGCCCGTCGTCGCGCCCGGCGCGTCGATCGTCGAGAACGTCGCATTGGCGCCGCGCACCGTCCCGTTCGCGTTCGTCGCGACGCAGCGGTAGTTGTACGTCCGGGCCGGCTGCAGCCCGGTGAGGTTGGCGGAGACGTTCACCGCCGTCGTCCCCGAGCCGGCGTTCTGCGGGCTCGTCTGCGTCCCGTACGAGGTGGACGTGCCGTACTCGACGAACCACGAGGTCGCGACGCCGTTCGGGTCGACCGAGCAGCCGACGGTGGCCGAGGTCGTCGTCAGGTTGGACACTCCACCCGTCGTCACCGCGCTGGCAGCCGGCGTCGAGAAGACGCCGTCGAGGCCGACGGTGTTGCCGTCGGCGTTCGAGGCAATGAGCCGGTAGTGGTAGGTCGTGCCCGGCTCCAGGTTCTTGAGGCTCGCGCTCACCGCCTGATTCGCCGTCCCGGAGCCCGCGTTCGTCGCCGTGGCCGGCTCCTTCGAGCCGTAGCCGGTCGTCGTCCCGTACTCGAACTGCCACGTCGTCGCGGTCCCGTTCGGGTTGACGGTGCCGTTGAGCGTCGCCGAGGTGCCGGTGATCGCCGTCACCGAGCCGGTGATCGCGGACGGCGCCGCGCGGCTGTTGCCGTTCCGGCAACGAGAATCGAGAGACAGACCCCCAACGCCACCATCACCCCAACACGCCGCATACCCATGACCAGAGAGTACGTGTCGAGCGTAAGGCCGCAATCGCCTTCGGGTAAGGATTTCATGAGGCGACCTTCAGACTTCCGACGCGATGCGCGCGAGCGCCTCCTGCGCCGGCACGGCGCCCTCCCGCAGCACGAGCGGCGCGGCGCCGGTAAGGTCGACGACCGTCGAGGCAACACCGGGTAGCGCGCCGCCGTCGACGACGGCGTCGACGCCGTCGATGAGCTCCCGAGGCACGTCGGCGAGCGCGCGGGGGTCGGGGCCGCCGGGAAGGTTCGCGCTCGTCGCGACGAGCGCGCGCACGCCCTCGAGGACGGCGAGACCGGCCCCCGAGACGGCGGGGACGCGAACGCCGATCGCCTCGGGTCTCGCGCGGTTGAGCCAGGGGAAGCGGTGGGCGGGGTTCTCGAGCACGAGGGTGTAGGGCCCGGGCAGCAGCGCCCCGATCGCGCGACGGGCGCGCTCGCCGAGCTCCGGGACGTGCTCGTGGAGCGCCGCAGCGGATGGGAAGAGCACGGCCGACGGCTGGATCTCCGTCCGCCCCTTGAGCGCGTACAGGCGGCGAGCGGGGTCCTCGGCGAGGGCCGTGCAAGCGAGGCCGTAGACCGTGTCGGTCGGGACAACGGCAAGCCCGCCGGCCAGGATCGCGCGCACGGCGGCGGCAGCGCTCTCAGCCACGCCGGCCCTCGACGACCCGATCCCTGCCGGCGAGATCGGGCGTGATCTCGACCTCGACGTAGCCCGTGTCGAACAGCGCGCGCGCGACGGGGCCGGCCTGGCCGTCTCCCACCTCGAGCGCGACCGCGCCTCCCGGGGCGAGCTCCGGCAGCGCGAGCTCGGCGATCAGCTCGTGCAGGCCCTCGCCGAAGAGCGCGGCCTCCGGCTCCCAGTCGCGGATCTCCGGCGCCAGGGCCGGCGTCTCGTCCCGGCGCACGTAGGGCGGGTTGGCGACGACGAGATCCCAGGGCCCGGGCAGCAGGCCGTGACGCAGGTCGCGCTCGACGAGCTCCACCCGGAGCCCGAGCGATCGGCGGTTCTCGGCCGCGAGCGCGAGCGCGTCGGCGGACACGTCGATCCCGGTCACCTGCGCCTCCGGCCACTCGTCGGCGATTGCGAGCGCGATCGCGCCGGAGCCGGTGCCGACGTCGAGCACGCGCGGCGACGGGCACCCCGCGATCAGCGCGAGCGCGCGCTCGACGAGCGTCTCGGTCTCGGGCCGCGGAATCAGGGCGCGCCGGTCGACGGTGAGCGTGAGGCGCCGGAACCCCCACGAGGCGAGAACGTACTGCAGCGGCTCCCGGCTGCCACGGCGCGACACGAGGGCGCGAGCGCGCGTCACCTCGTCGTCCGTGAGCGGTCGGTCGAGGTGCATGTAGAGCTCGATGCGCTGGAGGTCGAGCGCGTGACCGAGAAGATGCTCGGCGTCGACGCGCGGCGAGGGCACGCCCTTGCGCTCGAGGAAGGCGGTCGATCGCGCCAGCACGTCTCCGAGCGTCAACACGGGAGCGGTCGCTTCGAGCTCAGAGCGCGGCGGCCTCGAGAGCCTGCCGGCGGTACTCGGCCTGCAGCGCCTCGGTGAACTCCTCGAGGTCGCCGCCCTGCAGGATCGTGTCGAGGCGGTGGG
>VGCB01000057.1 GCA_016870235.1 Actinomycetota bacterium
GCCGCCCACGACGACGACCCGGCGGCCTGTGGTGGGAGGCACCGGCCGCGTCTCGCCGTCGCCGACGAGCGGGTTGACGGTGCAGCTCACCGGTAGCAGCTTCATCCCGTTGCCGACGCAGAGCTGGTTGCAGTACGTGCACGGGCGGATCGAGCTGCCGTCGCCCGTCAGCGCCTTCCGCGCCCAGTGCGGGTCGGCGATGAGCTGCCGCGCCATCCCCACGACCGCCGCCTTGCCCTCCGCGAGCACCTGCTCGGCGTAGTCGGGCGTCTGGATCCGGCCGAACGCGATCACCGGCACGTCGAGCGCCGACGCGGCGCGCGCGAAGGCCCCCTCGCCGTACCCCTCGGGGATCGACATCGGCGGCACCACCATGTGCACGCTCGCCCAGATGCCGACGTCGGCGTTGACGTAGTCGAAGAGCCCGGAGGCGACGAGAAGCTCCGCCATCGCGATCCCGCCGTCGAGGTCGTAGCCGCCGGGGAGGCACTCGTCGAGCACGAGCCGGACCCCGAGCGCCACCGCGCCGCCCACCTCCGCGCGCACCGCCCGCGCCACCTCGAGCGGGTAGCGCACGCGGTTCTCGAACGAGCCGCCGTACGCGTCGGCACGGTCGTTGGTGAGAGGAGAGAGGAACTGCCGCAGGAGCCCGTCGTGGGCGACCTTGAGCTCGACGAGGTCGAAGCCGGCCTCGGCCAGGTTCCGCGCGCCGGCGACGAAGTCGTCGCGGATCCGCGCCATTCCCTCTGTGTCGAGCGGGCGCGCAGGCTCGCGGAGCGCGGCGTCCGGCAGCGCCGACGGCCCGAGGAGCGGCGCCTTCGTCACCGCGGCGGCGGCCTGGTTGCCGTAGTGCGTCAGCTGCCCGGCGACCCTGGCTCCCTCCGCGTGCACGGCATCGGCGATCCGCCGGTAGCCGGGAATGCACCGAGGGTCGCTCGAGAGGACGAGCGGCGCGCCCTGGCGTCCGTCGAGCGAGACGACCGACGACTCGGTGCAGACGAGGCCGGCGCCGCCGCGGGCGCGCTCGCGGTAGTAGGCGACATGTGCGTCGGTCGGGACGAGCTCGCGCGGATCGGCGAAGAAGAGCCCGTGCGGGAGCAGCGCGACGCGGTTCCGCAGCTCGCAGGGGCCCACCCGGACGGGCGAGGCGAGGTGCGGGTAGCGGCTCACGGCTCAGCCGCCGTAGCCGGCGGTCGCCATCAGGACCTCCTGGTCGCCGACGACGCGGCTGCGGTGCCCCTCCCCCGCGGTGTCCGTCATCTGAATCAGGTCGCCGGGCCGGAGCTCCGTCCACACGTCGTCGGAGACGCCGAGCTTCATGCAGCCGGTGAGGACGAACATCCAGGTGGGCGACGGCGTCACGTGGAACCCCGCCTCGAACCCCGGCTCGAAGCGCACGAGCGCCACGTCGCTCGCCCCGAGGGGCGCCGCGTCGAAGACACCACCCGGCACGACGCCCTCGATGCGGTGGAACTCCACCTCCATCTCCTCGAGCCGGCTCTTGCCGTCCTCTCCGGCCACGACCTTCTTCGCGATCCGCTTCACCTCGACTCCTTCCTACTGGGCCGTCAGGCCGCCGTCGCACACGTAGATCCCTCCCGTGCAGAAGCCCGCGTCGTCGGAGGCGAGGAAGACGCAGAACGCCGCCACCTCCTCGGCCGTTCCCATTCGCTTGACGGGGAGCTGCGCCGAGAGCATCCCGAACCCGGCCTCGAGCGCCGAGGGGTCGTTCGGGTCGTCGAAGAACGCGCGGCTCATCGGCGTGTCGATGTGGCCCGGGCACACGCAGTTGACGCGGATCCCCTCCTCGGCGTGCTCGAGCGCGAGCGAGCGGGTGAGGTTGATCACCGCGCCCTTCGAGGACGTGTACGCGATCACGCCGGGGAAGCCGAGCAGGCCGGAGGTGGAGCCGGTGATCACGATCGCGCCGCCGCCGGCGGCGCGGAGGTGCGGCAGCGCGTGCTTGGCGCAGAGCCACGGCGCCTTCACGTTGACCGCGTAGACCGCGTCCCAGTCGGCCTCGGACATCTCGACCGCCGTGCCGCCGCGCGCGACGCCGGCGTTCGCGTGCAACACATCGAGGCCGCCGAGCGCGGCAACGGCCTCGTCGACGGCGGCGCGCACCTGCGCCTCGGAGGTGACGTCGACGCGGCGGTAGAGCACGGCCTCGCCGAGCTCCGACGCGAGCGCCTCGCCTCGCGTCTCGTCGAGGTCGAAGATCGCCACACGCGCACCCTCCGCGACGAACCGCCGCACCGACGCCTCGCCGATCCCGGAGGCGCCGCCGGTGACGATCACGCGCTTGCCGTCGACCTTCATCTCACTCCTCTCCGGAGCCGAAGTAGTGGCTCGCGAGCTCGTCGGGCGACATCCGGGCGAACTCCTCGGCGGCCCCGAACCGCGTCAGCCGCCCGCGCACCATCACGCCCGCGCGGTCGGCGATCCTGAGTGCCGCATGGGCGAACTGCTCGACGAGCAGGATCGTCATGCCGCCGTCGCGGAGCTCCTTGATCTTCTCGAAGAGCTGCACGACGATCGCAGGCGCGAGGCCGAGCGAGAGCTCGTCGAGGAGCAGCAGCTTCGGGTCGCCGGCGAGCGCGCGCGACAGCGAGAGCATCTGCTGCTCGCCCCCCGAGAGCGATCCGGCCATCTGCCGGCGGCGCTCGCCCATGCGCGGGAACAGCGTGTACGCCGTCTCCAGGGCGTGCGCCTTGCGGCTCATCGACTGCAGCCCGGCGAGGATGTTCTCCTCCACGGTCATCGTGGGGAAGACGCCGCGACCCTCGGGCAGGTAGCCCAGGCCACGGCCGACGCGCGCATGCGAGGGCGTCCTGCCGAGCGGCTCGCCGTGCAGCTCGATCGTTCCCTCCGCCGCCCGCTCGAGCCCCATCACGGTCTTGAGGAGCGACGACTTGCCGGCGCCGTTCGCGCCGAGCAGCACGACGAGCTCGCCTGCGGGGACGTCGATCGAGAGGTCGTGCACAGCGGTGAGCTGGCCGTAGCGGACATGGAGGCCCGTCACGCGCAGCGCAGGCGGCGCGGCGACGGCGGTCGCGCTCATACGGCCTCCTCCACGACCTCGCCCATGTAGGCGGCGCGCACCTCGGCGCTCGCCATCACCTGGTGCGGCTCGCCCTGGGCGACAACCGTGCCGTAGTCGAGCACGGTCAGCCGGTCGCAGGCCTCGAGCAGGAGCGGCACGTCGTGCTCGACGATGACGACGCCCGCTCCGGTCTGGTCGCGCCGCTTCGCGATCAGCTCGACCCGCGGCTTCGCCTCGCTCGCCGTCAGCCCGGCGAACGGCTCGTCGAGGAGCACCACCTTCGGGTCACCCGCGAACACCTTCGCCACCTCGAGGAGCTTCGTCGTGCCGAGCGGAAGATCGGTGACCTGCGTGTCGGCGACGTCCTCGAGCCCGAAGAACGCGAGCAACTCGTCGACCGCCGCCTTGCGACGGCGCGCCGTTGCCGGCCTGGAGACGACCGCCTTCACCTTCTCGATCGCCTCGACGGTGGCGAGCACGTTGTCGCGCGCGGTCAGGCCCGGTGCGAGCCCGACGGTCTGGAACGACCGCGACAGCCCGGCGCGGGTGCGCCGGTGCGGGCTCCACGACGTGATCTCCACACCGTCAAGGCGCACCGAGCCCTTCGACGGCCGGTAGACCCCTGTGATCACGTCGAACATCGTCGTCTTGCCGGCGCCGTTCGGGCCGATGATCCCGTGCAGCTCGCCCGGCGCGACCGAGAAGCTCGCGCCCGCGAGCGCGACCAGGCCTCCGAACTCGAGGCGGACGTCGCGAACGTCGAGCGCAGGCGTGCTCACGGGGCCTCCGCCGCCGGGGCCGGTGGTCGGCCGCGGAAGAGACGCACGACGCGGTCGATGCCGGGGAGCTTCGATGGCAGCATCCCGCCCAGGCCGGCGGGATACCGCAGCGTCGTGTCCATCGCCATGATCCCGAACAGGATCAGGTTCCAGGCGCCGGCGTCGGCGAAGAAGAGGTTCATCACCGGCGTCCCTGCCTGGGCGATCAGGCCGGCGACGACCGCGCCGACCGGCGTCGTGATCCCGCCCACGACCGCGAATGCGAGAAGCGCAATCGAGGCGCCGGGCAGGAACGAGTCGCCGGTGATCGTGATGTTCGACGTGGCGGAGATCCCGCCGGCGAGCCCGGCGAGGGCGGCCGAGACCGTGAAGACGGCCATCTTCCAGACGCGCACGGGTATCCCGGAGACGCTCGCCACCGAGTCGCCGGCGCTCAGCGTCTGGAGCGCGCGGCCCCACGGACCGCGAAGCAGAGCGCCGACGAGCACGATGCAGAGCGCGAGGACGACCATCGCGAACACGAGGAAGTTCCTGTCGTTCCCGAGGTCGATCCCCAGGAAGCTCGGCCGCTCGACGGAGAGGCCTGCGAAGCTGATCACGTCCTGGTTTCGGAAGAGGACGAACAGCGATGCGTATGCGAACGCGTACGAGATCAGGGCGAGGAAGAGACCGCGGAGCCGAAAGGCCGCAAGTGAGAGCACGAAGCCGGCGACCGCGGAGGCGAGGAGGCCGATCAGGAGCGCCACGCCCCAGGGAACGCCCTCCGCGGTGAGGTGTCCCATGAGGACGGCCGTGATTCCCATGAACGCCACCTGGCCGAGCGAGATCTGACCCGAGGCGCCGACGAGCAGCACGAGCGAGAGCGCGGCGATCGCGTACGCCGCGACCTGCTGGCCCGTGAACGCCCACGAGGGGTTCAGCAGCAGGCCGACGACGGTGAGAACGACGACGAGCGCGAGCGCCGTCGACACGTTGCCCGACGCTCGCTCGCGCAACGAGCGGCGCATGCCACCGCCGACCACGCGTACCGTCCGTTGCGCCGCGGGATGCACGAGGAGGACGAGCGCGAGCAGGAGAAACGGCGTGAGGTCCGCCGAGCCGGTGTCGAGACCCGGAATCGGGTGCTTGGTGAGGATCGCCTGCTGCGCGTAGGCGAGGACGAAGGCACCCAGGATGACGAGGGGCATGCTCGCGAGACCGGCGAAGGCGGCGACCGCGAACGCGGCGACGACGAGGCCGGAGAGAAGCACGACGTCGAGGTTGAGCGCGGGGGCGAGCAGCACGCCCGACGCGCCCGCGAGCGTCGACGAGATCATCCAGGCGGCGGCGCTCATCCGCACGTACGGGATGCCGGTGGCGCCGGAGAGCTCGGGATCGTCGACGACGGCGCGCATCCGCATGCCGATGCGACTGCGGTTGAAGAGGAGATAGACGCCGAGCGCGATCACCGCGGCCGAGATCGTCACGCCCACCTCGTTCTGGGTGATCGAGGCGCTGCCCACACGCCAGAACCCGGTCCCGAAGACCGAGTTGACGGTGCGGAGGATCTGGTCACTCGGCCAGATCTTCTCGATCAGGCCCGTCGTGAAGACGCCGAGCCCGAGGGTGATGATGATCGCCGACAGCACCTCCTGGCGCTTCCGGAACAGCACCTGCTGCAGGAGGAGCCCGATCAGCGGGCTACAGACGAAGACGACGAGCACGGCAGCGACGATCGGGTTCAGCCCGAACGCGCCTGCCGAGTTAGAGCTGAACTGCCAGTAGAGGTAGGCCGCGAACGCCGCCTGGTAGCCGAAGGCGAGGTTGAAGACGCCTGCGACGCGGTAGGTCACCACGAGTCCGAAGGACGCGAGGATGTAGACCATCGCCGTCGCGACGACGGAGATCAGGATCGTCGGCTCAAACACCTGCGGCCCGGACGCGCGTGCGTGGACGGGGGGCGAGGGGAGTCATTGGCCGATGTCTCTCCACCACGGGCGAGTCCGACGAGGAGGGGCACGTCAGAAGACGTGCCCCTCCTGCACGCCGATCGCTACGGCTTGAAGAGGATCTTGCCGGTCGCGGGGTTGATCAGCACACCGCAGTCGAACGCGGGCGGGGCCGCCGCCTTGATGTCGCGGACGACCTTGCCGTCCTTCCACTGGAGGCTCGTCAAACACGGGTTCGGCTTGCTGCCCGTGCTGTAGTCCATCGGCCCCTGGAGACCGCCGTAGGTGTACTTCTTCTGACTCGCGATCCAGTCGCGGATCTTCTTGCTGTCGGGGCCGACAGCCGTGAGCGCGTCGGCGAACAGCTTGCCGGCGGCCCAGCCGCTGACGGCGGTCGGGTCGAGCACGTAGTCGGGCGCGTACTGCTTGATGCCCTTCTGGAACCGGCCGAGCTCGGCGCTGTACGACGCCGGATCGTCCGGGAGCAGCGAGAACCCGGCCGAGATCAGGCGGCCGCTCACCTTGTCGGCGAGACCCGCCGACTGGAGCCCGCTGAAGAGGCTCGCACCGAACTGCGTAGCGATGTAGATGCCCTTGAAGCCGAGCTGCTCGCCCGCCTGGATCGCCTTGATCTGGCCGTCCGTACCAGCCGACGGGTAGATCGCGTCGGCGCCGCCGGCGATCGCCTGCTGCACGAACGGCCGGTAGTCGACTGCCGTCAGCGAGGCCTTGATGATGTCACCGGCCTGGGCGATGCCGAGGTACTTGGCGGCCGCGACACGGCAGACAGCGTCCTGGACCGCAGCCGGGAAGTCCTGCGCGATGAAGGCGATCTTCTTGATCCCCCGGGCCTTCGCCTGGTTGCTCGACCAGAGCGGGCAGTACGGGGTGTTCGGGCCCTCGAGGCTGACGAACATGTTCGTTGCGGGCTTGTGGTACGAGCTGCTGGCAGCCCAGCCGCCCACGACCGGGATGCCCTTGTCCTCGAGGTACTTCTGGCTGGCCGCGTCGGCGATCGTGGCCTGCCCCACGATCGCGATGACCTTCTCCTGCTCGACGAGCGTCCGCGCAGCTGCTGCGTTCTTGCCCGGATCGCCGGCGTCGTCGAACCGCTTCAGGTCGATGCGGTACTTGGCGATCCCGCCGCGGGTGTTGTAGTACTGGAAGAAGGCCTTGACCCCCGCCTGGAAGCCCGTGAAGGTGCCCCCGAGGTTCTGGACGGCGGTGATGTTCCCCACCTTGATCGTCCGTGGGGTCGCAGCGTTGCTCGCCGACGCCGCCGCGACGCCGAGCCCGGCGACGACGACGAGCGCGACGATGAGTGAGAACGTCCGCCGTGTGCGTAGGCGGCCTGGAAGCATGAGCACGTGTTCCTCCTCCATTCCATTCGCGCCCGACGGCTTTCGGGCGCGACCTGACGGGACAGGACGCAAGGGGGACGTCCTGCGGGTTACGAAGCAAGAGGATCAGTACACGGTCCCCTTCGACAAGTCAAACGTTTGGTTGTCTCGCCGCAGCCGGCCCTTCATCCTTGAGACCATGCTCCCCGGCGGTGTCCGGCACCGGTTTCTCACAGGTGACCTGATGCCCGCGGCTCCTCAGCGGATCAGATCCTTCGCCACGTGCCGACGCGTCAGCATGTAGACGCCCTTCGCGTGGTCGATGAACGACCGCTCGTCGGCGAATGCCTCCTCGGCGGCGAACGGGCTCTCGAAGAGCTCCTTCGCGATCGCGAGGCTCTGGAAGTACGCGGTCACGACGCCGTCCCACTGCTCGCCGCTCGTCCCCTCGGCGTCGAGGAGCGGCACGCCCTCCGTGCCCTCGGGGAAGGCGTGGTTCTGGATGTACCCGGCGAGGAACCCGGCGGCGTGCGCCCTCTTCCCCATCGAGCTGTGCTCGAGCCAGCGCTCGCCGAACGTCCGCCGGTCGATCGTCTCGGGCCGCCGCAGGCACTCGACGAGCACGATCGGGCTCGGGGCCTCGGGCTCGACGTGCACGTGCTCTTCGACGAGGAGAGCGACGGAGCGGCTGTGGTCGACGAAGTGCCGCTCGTCCGCCATCCCCGCCTCGACGATCGGGTGCGCCATGCTCTCCGCGAACGAGGCGGAATCGGCGAACCACACGGCCGTCAGGCCGTCATAGGGCTCGAGCCCTTCGCTCGCCTGTGCCAGCGACGCCGAGATCGGATCGTCGAGGAGCGTCGCGTACTGCACGTAGCGGAGGACGCCGGGGATCTGCCGGGCGAACCGCGGGTGCTGCTCGAGCCAGTGCTCCTGGAACTCGGCGCGGGTGAGGCGCGGGAGCCGCCGTTGGAGGTACAGGAGCTTCAGCATCGCGATCCTCGCTCTCGATCGACGGGTCGCGGGCATTCGATCGCATCGGAGGGCTCCGGTCAAACGTCCGTCGCCGCTTGCTCCCGAGCCAGAGCCGTCGTATCCTCGCCCTCGCCGGCGCCGAGCCGGAAGGAGAGGAGGAGCGGATGGCACGGCTCGAGGACTACGACCTGATGACGCCCGAGACCCAGCAGTGCCCGTACCCCTTCTACGAGCTGACGCGGGCGGAGGCACCGGTATACCGGATGCCCCGGCACGGGTTCCACCTCGTGACCGGCTTCGACGTCGCCCGCGAGGCGGTGCGGAAGCCCGACCTCTTTCTCAGCGGCGTCAGCCCGATGGCGCTGGCCGAGGACGGCGTGCCGCAGGAGATCGTCGACATCTACGTGAACGAGGGCTGGGTCCCCCTCGCGTCGTGCTCGACCTCGGATCCGCCGGTGCACACGCGCGTGCGCGGCTTCCTCGAGCGTCTCTTCACGCCGAGCACCGTGCGCACGATGCGCCCGATGATCGACCGCGTCGCGAACGATCTGATCGACGCGTTCGAGGATCGCGGCTCGGTCGAGCTCGTCTCCGAGTTCGCGCATCCGATGCCGATGATCATCATCGCCGAGCTCCTGGGCGTGCCGACGACCGACATCGAGAGGTTCAAGGCGTGGTCGGACGCCATCGTTGAGCCGTTTTCGCTGATGGTCTCCCGCGAGCGCGAGATCGAGTGCGCGCGGCTCGTGGTCGAGATGCAGCACTTCTTCGCCGAGATGATCGAGGAGCGTCACCGCGACCCTCGTGACGACCTGATCACGAAGGCCGTGCAGCACCGCGACGCGGACGGGAGGCAGTTCGACATGCAGGAGCTGCTCACGATCGTGACGATCGACCTGCTCGCCTCCGGCAACGAGACGACCACGGCCGCGATCGCATCGGGCGTCAAGCTGCTGATCGAGGATCCGGCGCCGATCGCCGAACTGCGGACGGACCCGCGCCTGTACCGCAACCTCGCCGAGGAGGTCATTCGCCTCGAGTCGCCGGCACAGGGCATGTTCCGGCGGGTGTCGGCGGACACGACCCTCGGCGGTGTCGAGCTCCACGAGGGCGACCTCCTCTCGATCCGGTTCGGGGCCGCCAACCGCGACGAGTCGCAATTCCCCGACCCGACCCGGATCGACCTGCACCGCCGTCAGCCGGGCAAGCACCTCGGACTCGGGATGGGGAGGCACCACTGCATCGGAGCGCCGCTGGCCCGGCAGGAGCTCGTCAGCGCATTCACGGCCCTGCTGACCCGGCTCGACGATCTCCGCCTCACGCCGGGCACGCACGAGCCGTCGTACGTCCCCAGCTTCTTCGGCCGGAATCTGCGCGAGCTGCACGTCTCGTTCGGCCGTCGCGACGGCATCTGACGGATCCCGTTTGCCCCCGGCGTCGCTCCGCCCGTATGCTCGCCTCTCGCGACCAGGCGCCGCGGCGCCGCGACCAGGGAGGAGCCGTCAATGGGCGAGCAGACGCGCGACGCGGACGTCGGGCGTGACCTGATGCGCAGGATGCTGCGTGTCCGCCGGTTCGAGGAGCGGACGCAGGCGCTCGCGGCGACGGGCGAGTTCCCGGGGGTCGTCCATCTCTACATCGGGCAGGAGGCGAGCG
>VGCB01000058.1 GCA_016870235.1 Actinomycetota bacterium
GACGTGTGGGTGTAGGAGACGAGCCGGAAGGGCTCGGTGGCGTCGAGGTAGTGCTCGGTGAACGCCTGCATCAGCTCGTCCGCCGTCAGCTCGCCGCCGCGGGCATCGGTGATCGCCTGCACCTTCTGGGAGAAGTCGACCTGGAGGCCGCGCGGCAGGTCGAGCTGATGCTCCGTCTCCATCAGGTAGGCGACGCCGCCCTTGCCCGACTGCGAGTTGACGCGGATGATCGCCTCGTACGTGCGGCCGAGATCCTTCGGGTCGATCGGCAGGTACGGGACGTCCCAGGCCTCGGAACCGGACCGCTCCTGCGCGTACATCCCCTTCTTGATCGCGTCCTGGTGGGAGCCCGAGAACGCGGTGTAGACGAGATCCCCGGCCCACGGGTGGCGCGGGTGGACGGGCAGCTCGTTGCACTCCTCGACGATGCGCTTCGTCTCGTCGATCTGCGAGAGGTCGAGCGCGGGGTCGACTCCCTGCGTCAGCAGGTTGAGCGCGATCGTGACGAGGTCGACGTTGCCGGTCCGCTCCCCGTTCCCGAACAGGCAGCCCTCGACCCGCTCCGCGCCCGCCATCAGGCCCAGCTCAGCGGTGGCGACGGCGGTGCCCCGGTCGTTGTGCGGGTGGACGGAGACGATCGCCGCGTCGCGGCGCGAGAAGTGCCGGATGAACCACTCGATCCGATCCGCGTAGACGTTCGGGGGGAACGACTCGACCGTGGTTGGCAGGTTGACGATCATCGGCTTCTCGACCGTCGGGCCCCAGGTCTCGGCGACGGCCTCGCAGATCTCGAGCGCGTATTCGAGCTCCGTGTGGTGGAAGCTCTCCGGCGAGTACTGGAAGACGATCTCCGTCGACGTCTGCCCGGTGAGCTCCCGGCTGAGCTCGGTTCCCTTCACCGCGAGATCGGTGATTCCCGCCTTCTCCAGGCGGAAGACGACACGACGCTGCGTCGTCGACGTCGAGTTGTAGAGGTGCACGATCGCCCGCCGCGCGCCCTCGATCGCCTCGAACGTCCGCTCGATCAGCTCCGGTCGCGCCTGCGTGAGGACGGCGATGGTCGTGTCCTCGGGGATCAGATCCTCCTCGACGAGGAGTCGCGCGAAGTCGAAGTCGGTCTTCGAGGCCGACGGGAAGCCGACCTCGATCTCCTTGACGCCGAGCTGGACGAGAAGGTCGAAGAACCGGCGCTTGCGGGCCGGGTCCATCGGCCGCACGAGCGCCTGGTTGCCGTCGCGCAGGTCCGTCGAGCACCAGATCGGGGCCCGCGTCAGCACGACGTTCGGCCAGGTGCGATCGGGAAGCGAAACGGTGTCGTACGGCCGGTACTTCCAGTGGGGCATCGTCATCGGGACTCCTTCCGAGGGCGGTCTCCTCCCTTTGTGCGGGAGCGCGGCAACGGGTATGTCGAACGCTCGCTTCCCCTACCGGGGAAGGAGGAGGCCAAGCACGAGGAGGCCGAGGTCGGCCTGCGAGACGACACGTGCATCGGCGAACATCGCATTGCACGATACCCGTTCGCCGTCCGGGGGACAAGTTCATGCTCGATCACGACAGTCTCGCCGATGCCGTCCGCGCCCTCGCCGTGGACGATCCCGATCTCGCCGCGGTCGTGGATGCCTTCGGGGTCCCGCCGCTCTGGGAGCGCGAGCAGGAGTTCGCGACGCTGCTCCTGCTGATCCTCGAGCAGCAGGTGTCGCTCGCCTCGGCGCGCGCCGCCTTCGACCGCCTCGCGGCCCGGCTCGGCGGCGCCGTCACCCCCGCGGGGCTCCTCGCGCTCGACGACGTGGCCCTCCGCGCCGACGGGTTCAGCAGGCAGAAGACGCGGTACGCCCGCTTGCTCGCCGATGCGATCGACACGGGAGCGCTCGACTTGCCGGCGCTCGCGGGCCTCGACGACACGGACGCCCGCGCGGCACTGATGGCGCTGCCGGGGATCGGCCCGTGGACGGCCGACGTCTACCTCGTGATGGCGCTGCGCCGTGCCGACGCGTTTCCCTCCGGCGACCTGGCGCTCCAGGTCGCCGCCCAGGAGGTCAAGCGCCTGCCCGTGCGGCCCCGCCCTGACGATCTCGACGCGGTCGCGGAGCGCTGGCGGCCGCATCGCGCGGCAGCCGCCCGCATCCTCTGGCTGCACTACCTCGGCACGCGCAGCCGCCTGTGAGAAGGGCGCCGGGCGAGGACGTCAGGCGGCGTCGAGCGCGTCGTTGACCAGGCGGTCGGCGAGCGTGTTCTGCTCCCGCCGGACGTGCGTGTACTCGACCCGGTCGAGCTGGCGCGCGAGCTTGCTCGCCTCGAGGAACAGGTCCTGCAGCGCCCGGTTCTTGACCCGGTAGTCGCCGCGCATCTGCTTGACCATCAGCTCCGAGTCGGAGCGCACCTCGAGCTCGTGCGCCCCCACCTCGGCCGCGCGCCGCAGCCCGGCGATGAGCGCCGAGTACTCGGCGACGTTGTTGGTGGCGACTCCCATCGCCTCGCCGCGCGCGTCGAGCACGGTGCCGTCCTCGGCCTCGAGCACGAACGCGTAGGCCGCGGGCCCGGGGTTGCCACGCGCGCCGCCGTCCGTGTAGAGCGTCGCCTTCACGTGCCGCGACCGTATCGGACGCTGCGGCGGTCAGCCCTCGAGGAGCGGATAGAGATCGTACGCCGGCTCTTCGTACGGGTGCGCTCGCCGGAGCGCGCGGACGACGGCCTCGACCCTGTCCGCGGGGACGACCGTCTCGACGCGCGCCTCGGCGATCCTCTCCTCACGGCCCGCTTCGCCGACGGCGGGCGACGTCCCGTCGATGCCGAAGAACGAGCCCGTCCCGACCGTCCAGAAGGAGCAGCGGGCGTAGTCGCCGATCCAGCCGGCCCCGGCCGCGAAGACCGCGTCGCGCGTCGCGTGGAGATGCGTGAGCGGCACGAACCAGACGAGCTTGACGCGCTCTGTCAGAGGTGTCTCTCCGGTGCGGGCGCGCGCTCGGACGAGTCCCCCGTGTTCGGCGTTCCCTCTCGCTCGATCAGGAGGACGTGCGCCTCGGAGTCGGCTCGCGGGCAGTGCTCGACGCCGGCCGGCGGCTCGTCGAAGGCCGCGAGCGCGTCGGCCAGGTTGACCTTGTCGTCCATCAACCGGGCGGGACGTCGAAGACGATGCCCTGCGCGAGCGGCAGGTCGCTCGTGAAGTTGACCGTGGCCGTCTGCCGGCGCATGTACGCGCGCCAGGCGTCCGAGCCCGACTCGCGTCCCCCGCCCGTCTCCTTCTCGCCACCGAACGCGCCGCCGATCTCGGCGCCGCTCGGGCCGATGTTGACGTTGGCGATGCCGCAGTCGGAGCCGCCCGCCGCCAGGAAGCGCTCCGCCTCCCGGAGGTCCGTCGTGAAGACGGACGACGCGAGCCCCTGCGGGACGCCGTTCTGCAGCGTCACGGCCTCGTCGAAGTCGCGGTACGTGAGCACGTAGAGGATCGGCGCGAACGTCTCCTCCGCGACGATGCCCGTCTGCGCCGGCATTCGCACGATCGTGGGCTCCGCGTACCACGCGTCGGGCCAGCGGTCTGCGAGAGCGCGACCGCCGCCGACGACGATCTCGCCGCCTTCCTCGCGCGCCAGCCCCAGCGCCGCCTCCATGCGGCCGTACGCCTCGCCGCTGACGAGCGGGCCGACGAGCGTCCCGGGCTCGCGCGGGTCACCGATCGCGACGCTGCGATACGCGGAGGCCAGGCGGCCGAGCAGGTCGTCCGCGACCGCCTCGTGGACGATGAGCCGGCGGAGGCTCGTGCACCGCTGGCCGGCGGTGCCGACTGCCGCGAAGAGGACGGCCCGGACGACGAGGTCGAGGTCGGCGCTCGGAGTCACGACCGCGGCGTTGTTGCCGCCGAGCTCGAGGAGCGAGCGTCCGAGCCGCGCCGCCACGCGCGGCGCGAGCGCCTTGCCCATCGCGGTCGAGCCGGTCGCCGAGAGAAGCGGGACGCGCGGGTCGTCGGCGAGCTGGACAGCACGATCGGCGCTGCCGATCACGAGCTCGAAGAGGCCGTCCGGGACGCCGCCGAACCGGTCGGCGGCGCGGGCGAGGAGCGATGCCGTCGCGAGCGCCGAGAGCGGCGTCCGCTCGGACGGCTTCCACACGACGGGGTCGCCGCAGACGAGCGCGAGCGCGGCGTTCCAGCTCCAGACTGCGACCGGGAAGTTGAACGCGGAGACGACCGCGACGGGGCCGAGCGGATGCCAGGTCTCGGTGAGCCGATGCCCGGGGCGCTCGGAGGCGATCGAGCGGCCGTAGAGCTGCCGGGAGAGACCGACGGCGAAGTCGCAGATGTCGATCATCTCCTGCACCTCGCCGAGCCCTTCCTGCGCGATCTTCCCGACCTCGAGCGTCACGAGCGCGCCGAGCGCGTCCTTCTCCCGCCGGAGCTCATCCCCGAGCAGGCGCACGAGCTCGCCTCGCCGTGGGGCCGGCACGTCACGCCACTGCTCGAAGGCCGTCGCCGCCCGTCCAATCGCTCCGTCGACGTCGGCAGCGCTCGACCGGTCGACACGCGCGATCTCCTCGCCCGTGATCGGCGTGCGCACGGCGAGGCTCCCGCCGGTGACCGTGCCCGGGTCGACTCCCATCCGCTCGAGGAGCGCGTGCGCCTCGCCCACGGCGTTGACGACAGCCACGGCTCCACAGTACTTGCTTTGCCCGGGCTCTCTCGCGTCTGCTGGGCGAGGGACGTGAGGTAGCAGACGCGCTGTGTTTGTTTGCCGGGTGTGCGCGCGCCTGCTGGGCGAGAGACCGACCTAGCAGACGCGCGCACACCCGGATCCTGAAGCCGGGAACCTCCGGTTCCCCGGGACCCCTCCCGTACGATCGAGTCTGGCACCGTGACCCCACGGCCTCCGCGTCTGGCTTCAGCCAGACGCGTCCGCAGGAACAAGGCAACCTGCACAGGATCGAGCTTCGCTGCTCTGAGCTCCGTGGTGATCTACCGCGTCCGTTGGTTCGCGTCTGGCTGAAGCCAGACGCGGAAAAGGCAGATGCAGGACACAAATGCAGGAGGGGTTCCCTAGGGGAACCCCGTTCCCCTGGCTTCAGGATCCGGGTGTGCGCGCGTCTGCTACCTCACGTCCCACACCCAGCAGACGCGCGAGAACACGGCCAAGCATGCAGTCAAGACAGCCGGCCAGGCAGGCAATCAACGGTTGTACGTCGGTCCCTCGCCAGCAGGCGCGCGCACACCCGGCAGCAGTGCAGCATCGGGGACGACGCGACCGTCGTCGTCGTTGAGCGTCGCGTTCCAGCGGGTGAAGCTCTCCTCGATCTCGCTGGGGTCGCTGCCGCGCTCGGCGCTGCGCACCGGCTGCGAGCTGTCGGGCGACACGCGGTACTGGTACCAGGTGATCTCCCAGACGAACGTGAGGATCGTCTCGCCGGAGATCCCGGACAGAGGGACGATGGAGACACGCGGCGGCCCCAGGCTGCGACTGACGCTCAGGATCGTGCGCCGGAACTGGCTCTGATTGAAGAGATCGGCCGCCTCCACGAGCTGGAGGTCGGCGTCGGAGAGGCGGCGGAGCGCCGGCTCGGCGATGACCGGCTCCGGGCTCTCGTCTCGCGCTCCGCCGAGGAGCGCCTGCCAGAGCGGCCGCTGGCGTCGGCGGCGGCCGGCGAGCTCGAAGCCTCCGTGCAGCGGCAGGCCCTCGCGCGTCCAGCCGTGGTCGACCGCCTGCTCCTGGCAGAGCGCGCAGACGTCGATGTAGTCGCGACCTTCGGGCGAGAAGCGGCTCGTGTGCTCGCCCATCAGCAACGTCCGCTCGCAGACGGCGCAGGTCTTCACCGCAGTTGCCTTCGTGACACGCATCGGGACAGACCACTATAGCCCCGCTGCGCATGTCGCTTCGCTCGGCGGCGGGTGGAAGCTACGCGTTCGCGGCCTCGCGGGCCTTCCGCGTGTCCTCGATCACCTTCTGCGCGACGTGCGTCGGCACCTCCTCGTAGCGCAGGAAGTGCATCGCGTAGTCGCCGCGACCGCCCGTCATCGAGGTGAGCGACTGCGAGTAGGTGAGGAGCTCCGCCATCGGCACCTCCGCCTTCACGGTCGTCATCCCGCTGGCCGGCTCCATCCCGAGCAGCCGCCCGCGCCGCGAGTTGAGATCGCCGTTGACAGCGCCCACCGCCTCGTCCGGCACCGTCACCTCGAGCTCCATGATCGGCTCGAGCAGCGCCGGGCTCGCGGCCAGGTACGCGTCCTTCCACGCCATCGAGCCGGCGATCTTGAAGGCCATCTCCGAGGAGTCGACGGTGTGGTAGGAGCCGTCCACGAGCCGCACGCGCACGCCCTGGACGGGGGCGCCGGCGAGCTCGCCCTGCTGCATCGCCTCCTGGATCCCCTTGTCGACCGCGGGCCGGAAGCTCTGGGGGATGACGCCGCCGACGATCTGGTCGAGGAATTCGTACCCGGTTCCGCCCTCGATCGGCTCGATCACGATGTGGCAGTCGCCGAACTGGCCGCGGCCCCCGGTCTGCTTCTTGTAGCGGCCGTGCGCGCGCGCCTGTCCACGGATCGTCTCCATGTACGGCACGCGGGGCGGATGGAGGTCGACATCGACGCCGAAGCGCCGCTTCGCCCGCTCGAGCGCGACCTCGACGTGCATCTGGCTCATGCCGGAGAGGATCTCCTCGCCCGTCTGCGGATCGCGACGGAGGTAGAGCGTGGGATCCTCCTCCGCGAGCCGGCGGATCGCGGAGGCGACCTTGTCCTCGTCGCCCTTCGCCTTCGGCGTGATCGCGAAGCTCATCACCGGCTCGGGGAATCCGAACATCGGCACCTCGATCGGCGTCTCGTGGTCGAGGAGCATGTCGCCCGTCTGCACGTCCTTGAGCTTCGCGACAGCGCCGATGTCGCCCTCGCCGAACTCCTTCGCGGGCGTGTTCGTCTTGCCCTGCAGCTGGAGCAGCGACCCCATTCGCTCCTTCGCTCGCTCGCGCAGGTCGAACAGCGTCGACTCGGTCGTGACGGTTCCCTTGACGACGCGGAAGATGTTGATCCGGCCGGCGAAGGGGTCGGCGAGCGTCTTGAAGACGAAGGCGCACGTGTCGGCGTCGGCCGATCCCATCGGCGCACCCTTCTTCGCCGGCGACGGCACCCCCTCGACGAGGAGGTCGAGCAGTGCGTGCGTGCCGAGGTTGTCCTTGGCGACGCCGCAGCCGACGGGGAAGAGCTCGCCGCGCGTGACGGCGAGCTTGAGCGCAGCGGCGAGGGCATGAGCGTCGAGCTCCTCCCCCTCGAGGTACCGCTCCATCAGCGCCTCGTCCGTCTGCACGACCTCGTCGAGGAGCTTCTCCCGGTACTCCTGGGCGAGCCCGACCATGTCGTCGGGGATCGCGACGGGGTCTCCCTCCTTCGCTCCACGCGGGTTCGTGTACGCGCACATGTGGAGGACGTCGACGATGCCCGTGAGCTCGTGCTCGGCGCCGATCGGCAGGTGGACGGCGATGCACTTGGGCGAGAGCTGCGACTGCAGCTGCTCGAGCGCGCGGAAGAAGTCGGCGCGCTCGCGGTCGAGCATGTTGACGGCGACGACGCGCGAGAGGCCGAGGTCGCCGGCGATCTTCCAGACGCGGCTGGTGCCGACCTCGACGCCCATGACCGCGCTGACGACGACGATCGCGCCCTCGACGACACGGAGCGCGCACCGGGCCTCGCCCTGGAAGGACGGGTCGCCCGGGCAGTCGACCAGGTTGATCTTCCGTCCCTGCCAGCTCGTGTGCGCGAGCGAGAGCGAGATCGACATCTGCCGCTTGTGCTCGTCCTCGTCCCAGTCCGTGACGGTGGTTCCCGCCTCGATCGTCCCGAGCCGGTTGACGTCGCCGGCCTGGAACAGGAGCGCCTCGACGAGCGACGTCTTGCCCGTCCCGCGGTGACCGACGACCGCGACGTTGCGGATCTTTCCGGGCTCGAGTGCGGGCATGGGCAGGTGTTCCTCCTGTGCGCGTGTCCGGGTCTGGGTCGCGGCATCGTATCCCGCGATCGCCTCCCGCAGGAGCGGCGGCTGCCCCGTTCCTAGCTGGCTTCGCGCAGGCCGCCCGCGAGGCGGGCCTTGAGCCGGAGAACCGCTTTCGTGTGCAGCTGCGAGACGCGCGACTCGGTGACCCCGAGGACCTCGCCGATCTCGCGGAGCGTGAGCTCCTCGTAGTAGTAGAGGGTGACGACCATCTTCTCGCGCTCGGGGAGCCGTGCGATCGCCTCGGCCAGCGCCTCCTTCGCCTCGCTCTCCTCGAGCGAGAACTCCGGGTTGGGAGCGGTCGTGTCCTCGATCGTGTCGATCACCGCGATCGGATCGCCGCCCGACTGCGGGGTCCAGAGCTCGTCGATGGCGGCGATCGAGGAGCGGGAGATCTCGGCCAGCGCGGTCTCGAGCTCGTCGGTCGTGATCCCGATCTTCTTCGCGACCTCCTCGTCCGTGGGGGCGCGCATCAGCGTCCGCTCGAGCTCGGCCATCGCGCGCTCGATCTCGCGGGCGCGCGTCCGCACCGAACGCGGTACCCAGTCGAGCGAGCGAAGCTCGTCGATGATCGCGCCCTTGATGCGCGAGATCGCGTAGGTCTCGAACTTGATCTCCCGGCCGGGGTCGAAGCGCTCGATCGCCCCGATCAGGCCGAGGAGGCCGTACGAGACGAGATCCTGCTCGTCGACATGCTGCGGCAGGCCGGCGCCGAGACGCCCGGCGACGAACTTGACGAGCGGCGCGTACGTGAGGATGAGGCGATCGCGGATCGCGGGATCCTTCGTCGCGCGGTACTCGTGCCACAGCGTCAGGGTGTCTGCTCCGGGTTTCATCACGAGCACAATGCGCCCTCTGTGGGTGTTTCCCCTCACCCAAACGTGTCGACGGCGTTCTCTCGCCCCGAAACATCCGGGTAGGGTGACTCGATGCAGCGGCGGGCCCTGGCGATCCTCTTCGCGGCGATCGCACTCGCGATCGCCGCGATCGCCGTCTTCGCCGGCCTCGAAGGGGGCGGCGCGTTCGTGATCGCGATCGCCGCGGTGGCGCTCGCGCTGTGGATGGCCGATCTCGCGCGCCGCTCGTGGCCGCCGCGCTGATCCGCGGGCGAGCCGATGTCCGCTTCGCGTCGGTGGAAGCCTGGGCCGTGGCTGGCACGAACCTGTCCGAACGGCCCGTGACTGACAGTCAAACTGTCGATACAATGCGTCTGCTGCGGCCGGCGCCACCCCCTCGGCGCTGGCCGGAGCTCTCTCCAGCCGGCAGCACTGCTTTCTCGAGCCGGCCAGCAGAGCAGGGGCGACAGGACTCGAACCTGCAACCCCCGGTTTTGGAGACCGGTGCGCTACCAATTGCGCCACGCCCCTGGGCTGCGCCGCCAGTGTACCGGCGGTCGATCGTGGCGCCCGAGCGGATTGTGAAAGCGCCCTCGGTGCCGGAGGCACTGGGCGCCCGGCGCGACGGCGTGAGGCCGGCGCACGTCCCGACATCGTCCCTTTCGGACGATGTCCCTGGGCCACCGGCCTCCTCCCCACTGACATCGAGTCTATCGCCGAAGGTGTTGCGTGTCTGTCGCGAATCGCACCAGAAGTGTTCCGATTCGCGCCGGCGACGCCACGGCGGCCGGTCGCGTCCGTCAAGGTGGTGTACGAGGCTGAGCGCGTCATCCTCGCCTGATGCTCAACGCGTTGTCGGCGTCGGCGTCACCTCCTCGCGGTTCGAATCGGGACGATGGATCAGTCGCACCTCGAG
>VGCB01000059.1 GCA_016870235.1 Actinomycetota bacterium
CTCCTCGCGGTCGAGGTCGCGGAGCGCGTGCGATCCGAGCTCGGAGCCGATCGGGGCGACGCGGAGTGCCGCCGAATGCCGCTCGAGGAGGCGGGCGGCGGCGGAGCAGATCCCGCAGTCCTCGTCGTAGAGCACGATCAGCGAGCGCACGGAGGAACCGTACTTCCGTGCCCCTACACTGAGATCCGATGCAGGAGATCGTCGTCGTCCCCAACGCCGTCGCCGCGGAGCTCGCGGGCGTCTCCGACGGCGTCCTCGAGGCGCTGCGCGAGCGGCTCGGCTGCACGATCGCGCTCCGCGGCAACCGCCTCACGCTCGACGGCCCCGACGAGGAGGTGGCGCAGGCGCGCGCGGTGCTCGAGGAGCTGGTCGAGCTGGTCGAGGGCGGTCACGAGATCGGGCCCGACACGGTCGGCGCCGTCGCGGGCGCGCTCGACGAGGCGGCGGACATCCGCGACGTGTTCGAGGACGTCGTCTGGCGTCACCGGGGCAAGAAGATCGCGCCGAAGACCGTGACGCAGAAGCGGTACGTCGACGCGATCCGCGGGCACACGGTGACGTTCGGAATCGGCCCGGCGGGGACGGGCAAGACCTACCTCGCGATCGCGCTCGCGGTCGCCGCACTGACGGAGAAGCAGGTCGGCCGGATCATCCTCACCCGCCCCGCGGTCGAGGCCGGCGAGCGGCTCGGCTTCCTCCCCGGCGACATGCTGGCCAAGGTCGACCCGTACATGCGGCCGCTGTTCGACGCGCTCTACGACACGATGGACCCCGACCGCCTGAACGCGTTCATGGAGCGCGGGACGATCGAGGTTGCACCCCTCGCCTTCATGCGCGGCCGGACGCTCAACGACTCGTTCGTGATCCTCGACGAGGCCCAGAACACGACGCCGGAGCAGATGCACATGTTCCTGACCCGGCTCGGCTTCGGCTCGCGGATGGTGATCACCGGCGACGTGACGCAGGTCGACCTCCCGCGCGACCAGGCGTCGGGTCTGATCCACGTGCGCTCGATCCTCGGCGACGTCGACGGGATCGCGTTCGTCGACTTCGGCCACAAGGACGTCGTCCGTCACAAGCTCGTGCAGCGGATCGTCGAGGCGTACCGGCGCCATGCCGAGGAGACCGGCTCGGCGCGCCGGTCGTGATCGAGGTCGAGGTCGATAACCGAAGCGGGTCCAACGTCGACGCCGGGGCGGCGGTGGCGCTGGCACGGCACGTGCTCGTCGCGGAGGGTGTCGCCGCCGGCGATCTCGGGATCGCGTTCGTCCGGGGCGAGGAGATCCGGGAGCTGAAGCGCGAGCACCTGGGGATCGACGAGGAGACGGACGTCCTCTCGTTCCCGATCGACGGGCTCGAGCCGTTGCCGGACGGGATTCCGCGGCAGCTCGGCGACGTCGTCATCTGCCCGGACGTCGTCGGGGCAGAGTGGCGCTGGCCGCTCGTGCACGGGCTCCTCCATCTCCTCGGCCACGAGCACGGTGCGGCGATGGAGGCACGGGAACGCGAGCTCCTCGCCGTCGCCGCCGACGCGGTGGCGGACGCGTGAGCCGGCGCGTCCACAAGACGCCGAGCCTGCTCGAGAGCTTCAACTTCGCGTTCGAGGGGATCATCCACGTGCTTCGCACGCAGCGGAACATGCGGATCCACTTCCTCGTCGCGACGCTCGTGCTCGTCGCGGCGCTCGTCTTCGACGTCTCGCGGCTGGAGCTGATCGCGCTGCTCCTCGCGATCGCGTTCGTGCTCGTCGCCGAGATGATCAACACGGCGGTCGAGGCTGCGGTCGACGTCGCCTCGACGTCGTTCGACCCGATGGCGAAGCTCGCGAAGGACATCGCGGCCGGTGCCGTCCTGATCTCGTCGCTCACGGCTGTCGGGGTCGGCTACCTCGTCTTCTCGGGGCAGGTCGGCGAGCGCGGCGGCCGGCTCCTCGACCGCCTCTCGACCGTGCCCGCGGAGCTGACGTTCGTGGCGCTCGTCCTCACGGTCGTGCTCGTGATCGCGCTGAAGGCGATCTCCGGGCGCGGGACGCCGCTGCGCGGCGGGTGGCCGTCGGGGCACGCGGCTGTCGCGTTCGCCGGTTGGATGGCGGCGACGCTCGTCCTCGACAGCTCGGAGCACCGGTTCCTGCTCTCGTCGCTGACGTTCATCATGGCCCTCCTCGTCGCCCAGACCCGCGTCGAGGCCGGCGTCCACTCGACCGTGGAGGTGCTGACCGGTGGCGTGCTCGGGGCGGTCGTCACGCTCGTGATCTTCCAGGCATTCTCGGCGACATGAACGACGAGGAGCTCCTGGCGAGGGCAGACGCAATTGCCGCGCGGGCGTACGCGCCGTACTCGCGCTACCACGTCGGCGTCGCCGTGCTCGCGCGCGACGGTGCCGTGATCGAGGGCGTCAACGTCGAGAACGCGGCCTACCCGCTGGGCGTGTGCGCCGAGCGCACGGCGTTCGCGCGCGCGATCGCGGAGGGCTACCGGCCCGGCGACTTCGTCGTCGCCGCGATCACCGCCTCGCCCTGCGGCGGCTGTCGGCAGTGGCTGGCCGAGATGCAGGTCGAGCGCGTCGTCTTCCGGAACGGCGGTCGGGTCGTGCGGATGACCGTGGACGAGCTGCTGCCGGAGCAGTTCGAGGCCTCGGAGCTCGGCGCGTGACGGTGGGGAGGTCGTGCGCGTCGGCCGGTCACGGAGCGGTCGGACCCAAGCGGGCAGCTGGAACGAAGTTGGAGCAGTTCCGCAACCCATCGCAACACCGAAACGCGTTACGCTCATCGCGTGGGGTGGAGGCCGGTGGCCCGAGAGGACTTGTCCTAAACGGGCAGGTGCGAAAGAGGCAGGTGACGGAAGGGCGGGGCGCGGGCTCCGCCGCAGCGGGTGCGCGGTCGGCCGCCGCCGCGATCGTGGTCGTACCGGGGGAGCTCCCGCGGGCGCAGGGAGGCGGCGCGACGTGAACTCCGGCATCGTCGCCGTCGCCGGGCGGCCCAACGTCGGCAAGTCGACCCTCGTCAACGCGCTCACCGGCGAGAAGGTCGCGATCACCTCGGACGTCCCGAACACGACGCGCCGCAGGATCTTCGGCGTCGCGAACGGCGACGGCTGGCAGCTCGTCCTCGTCGACCTGCCCGGCTTCCAGCGACCGATCGACTCGCTCACGGAGCGCATGCAGGAGACCGTCGACGGCTCCTTCGACGACGTCGACGCGGTCCTGCTCGTCGTCTCCTGTCGCGATCGCATCGGTGCCGGCGACCGTTTCGTCGCGCGACGGGTCTTCTCGCTCGGCGTCCCGGTCGTGATCGCCGTCAACAAGATCGACAGGCTGAAGCACGGGCACGTCGCCTCGCAGATGAAGGAGGCGGCGACCCTCGGCCCCTTCCACGCGCTCCATCCCGTGAGTGCCGTCACGCGCGACGGGGTCGAGGAGCTGCGCGGCGACCTCGTCGCCCTCCTGCCGGAGGGGCCCCCGTACTTCGCGCGTGAGCAGGCCACCGATCTCTCGGTCGAGCAGCGCGTGGCGGAGGTGATCCGGGAGAAGGCGCTGCACCTGACCCGTGACGAGGTGCCCCACGCGCTGACCGTCACCGTCGATGAGCTCGACGGTGCCCGTGTCCGCGCGTTCGTGATCGTGGAGTCCGAGTCGCAGAAGGGGATCCTGATCGGGAAGCGCGGCGCCATGATCCGGGAGATCGGGACGCGCGCGCGACCGGAGGTGGAGGCGCTCGTGGGCGAGCCTGCCTACATCGAGCTCGTCGTCAAGGTCAGGCCCCGGTGGCGCCGCGATCCACGGCAGCTCGAGCGACTCGGGCTCTGACGTCGCTCCGCACTCCGCCGTCGTGCTGGCGGCAGGCACGTGCTACGCCGGAGGCTGGCCCGCGCTCGGCCCGGGAGCGTAGTGACGGGCGAGCCAGCGCGCGATCCCGTCGAGGCCGGGGAAGAGCACGCGCTCGGTGATATTCGCCTGATCGAGCTTGTCCCGCACCTCCCACTTGAGCCCGGCGGGGATCACGATCCGGCGTGCGAGCTCCGGCTGCGCGCGGAGGAAGTCGTCCATGCGTGCCGCCGCGCTCGACATCAGCGAGAAGGCGGCGAACTGGTTCGCGATGCGCTCGTCGAGCGTCGGAGGCTCGTAGAAGACGATGAAGTCATCCGCTGTCGCCAGCCCGTCGAGCTCGGCCAGGCCCGCTGCCGCGCGCTCCAGCATCTCGGCGGTGAACGTGTTCGAGCCCTCTGACGCGAGCACGGCCCGGAGCGCTGCGGGGAGATGCGCCGCCGCTCGGACGTAGTCCACGACCCAGACTGCGCCGTCCTCGGTCATCTCGCCTCGGCTCTCGGTTGCGAAGTGGAGCGCCACGTAGGGCGAGTGAGACCAGTCGAGCAGCCGCGTCGGGAGGCCGTGGTGCTTCGCGAGCGCGAGCCAGTGCCAGGTCGACTCCCGCGCGACCGCGTCCCGGTGGGCGTACTTGCGGAAGTTGCGGAGCAGGTGGCGCTCGAGGTCGGGGAAGGGGCCGCCGAGCCGCTGCAAGCTGGTCGTCAGCTCGTTCGCCGCCCGTCCCTCGCCGCGGTACACGCAGTCCGAGCGGAACCGGCCGAGCCCCTCGCTCCACAGGGCGTCGAAGAGCACCTCCTGGAGCTGCACCCAGCTCTCGACACGGGTTTCGCGCACACCCGCTGTCTATCAGGAGCGCGGACACCCGCCTCAAGATATAGACAAAAACTGGACTAAACCTGATACGCTGCCACGGTCAACTCCGACGAAGGCGGAATCGCATGAGGAAGCTCGTCATCGCCTGCGTCACGGCGCCCGCCCTCGCCGTGCCCGCGACTGCCGTCGCCGGGCACGGGAAGACCGTCGAGGACGCGACCGGGTGCACCCATATGGCCAGCTCGTCAACCTGGCGGGCGGGCCGCAAGCCCACCCTGTCCAAGGGGTGGGGGCAAAGCGGCTCGTCGAGGCCGTCGTCGCGGGCGCACATCCCGCCGGCCGTCTCTGCTGAGCGCTGACCGCGGATCGCGGGCGGTGCGACGGACACCGCCTGCGGCCGCGGCTCCCGGTTACCGTCGACGGTAGGTGGGCGCTTCGGCGGCTCCTGCCCGCGCGATCGGGCGCGGGCAGGAGCCACCGTGGACGCAGAAGTACACTCCGTCCATGACGCAGTCGCCCGCGCTCCAGGGCTTCGCGCTGCCGCTCGAGCCGCGGCTGCCTCGCGTCGGCGCGGTCGACGCCGTCGCGCTCGAGGCGCGCGCCGCGGAGCTCGCGAAGCGGTCGATCAAGCGCGACTCGAAGCTGTGGGCGCTCGATCTGGCCGTGCGGATGATGGATCTCACGACCCTCGAAGGCGCCGATACGCCGGGGAAGGTCGCGGCGCTCTGCGCGAAGGCGATGCGGCCCGACCCCGTCGACCGCTCCATCCCCGCTGTCGCCGCGGTCTGCGTCTACCCGAACCTGGTCCCCGTCGCGCGCGAGCGTCTCGGCGACTCCGGCGTCAAGGTCGCCTCGGTGGCGACGGCCTTCCCCGCCGGCCAGTCGTCGCTGCCGGTCAAGATCGCGGATGTCGAGACGGCCGTTGCCGCCGGCGCCCACGAGGTCGACATGGTCATCGACCGCGGCGCCTTCCTCTCCGGGCGCTACGCCAAGGTCTACGACGAGATCGTCGCCGTCAAGGAGGCATGCGGGCCGGCGCACCTGAAGGTGATCCTCGAGACCGGCGAGCTCGGCACGTACGACAACGTGCGCCGCGCGTCGCTCCTCGCGATCGCTGCCGGCGCCGACTTCGTCAAGACGTCGACGGGGAAGATCGCGCCCGCGGCGACGCTGCCCGTGACGCTCTGCATGCTCGAGGCGATCCGCGACGTCCATGACGCGACCGGCCGCGTCGTCGGGATGAAGCCGGCGGGCGGGATCCGGACGGCGAAGCAGGCGATCCAGTACCTCTGCGTCCTCTCCGAGACGCTCGGCCCCGACTGGATGACCCCCGATCGCTTCCGCTTCGGGGCGTCGTCGCTCCTGAACGACGTGCTGCTGCAGATCCGGAAGCAGCGGACGGGCGCCTACCAGAACCCCGACCACTTCACGATCGACTGATGGGCGAGATCGACAGGCTCGGAGCCGCGCCCTGGGAGTACGCGCCCGCGCCGGAGTCGCGCGAGCTCGTGCGCTTCCGCGAGCGGTACGGGCTCGCGATCGGCGGCGAGATGGTCGATCCGCGCTCCGGCACCTGGTTCACGTCGGTGTCGCCCGCGACGGAGGAGCCGCTGGCGGAAGTCGCCCAGGCCGGCCCGGAGGACGTCGACGCCGCCGTCGGGGCAGCGCGCGAGGCGTTCGAGGACGGCTGGTCGACGATGCGATCTGCCGAGCGCGCGAAGGTCATCTTCCGGATCGCGCGGATCCTGCAGGAGCGGTCGCGCGAGCTCGCCGTGGCGGAGTCGCTCGACGGCGGCAAGCCGATCAAGGAGTCGCGCGACGTCGACCTCCCGCTCGCCGCCGCGCACTTCTTCTACTACGCGGGCTGGGCCGACAAGCTGGAGTACGCCTTCCCGAACCGGCGGCCCGCGCCGCACGGGGTCGCGGCGCAGATCATCCCGTGGAACTTCCCGCTGCTGATGCTCGCGTGGAAGGTCGCTCCCGCGCTCGCGTGCGGGAACGCGGTCGTCCTCAAGCCCGCGGAGACGACGCCGCTGACGGCGCTGCTCTTCGCCGACGTCTGCCGTCAGGCCGAGGTGCCGCCCGGCGTCGTCAACATCGTCACCGGCGACGGCTCGACCGGCGCGGCGCTCGTCGACCACGCGGGCATCGACAAGGTCGCGTTCACCGGCTCGACCGAGGTCGGCAAGGAGATCCAGCGGCGCCTCGCGGGCCGCGGCGTGCCGCTGACGCTCGAGCTCGGCGGCAAGGCGGCGAACATCGTCTTCGACGACTGCGCGCTCGACCAGGCGGTCGAGGGGATCGTCAACGGGATCTGGTTCAACCAGGGGCACGTCTGCTGCGCTGGCTCCCGCCTGCTCGTCCAGGAGTCGATCGCCGAGCAGCTGATCGGGAAGCTCAAGCGTCGCATGGGAACGCTGCGCGTCGGCGACCCGCTCGACAAGAACACCGACATCGGCGCGATCAACTCCCGCCAGCAGCTCGAGAGGATCCGCGAGCTCGTCGCGAGCGGGCAGGAGGAGGGAGCCGAGATCTTCCAGCCTGCCTGCGCGCTGCCCGAGCGCGGGTTCTGGTACCCGCCGACCGTGTTCACCTCGGTTGCGCAGAGCTACCGGATCGCGCAGGAGGAGATCTTCGGCCCCGTGCTCTCCGTGCTCACGTTCCGGACGCCCGAGGAGGCGGTCGAGAAGGCGAACAACACCGCCTACGGGCTCTCCGCCGGTGTGTGGACGGAGAAGGGCTCGCGGATCCTCTGGATGGCGGAACGGCTGAAGGCGGGTGTCGTGTGGGCGAACACGTACAACCGCTTCGATCCGGCCTCGCCGTTCGGCGGCTACAAGGAGTCGGGCTTCGGTCGCGAGGGCGGTCGCCACGGGCTCGAGGCCTACCTGCGGTTCGACGGCGGCAGGCGCGGATGAGCGGTGGCCGCCTGCCGGTGCGCAAGACGTACAAGCTCTACATCGGGGGTGCCTTCCCGCGGTCGGAGTCTGGGCGCGTGTTCGAGGTGGACGGGCACAACGTCGCCCTGGCTTCCCGGAAGGACGTGCGCGACGCGGTCGTCGCCGCGCGCGCGGCGCAACCGGGCTGGGCGCGGGCGACCGCCTACAACCGTGGGCAGGTGCTCTACCGGCTCGCGGAGATGATGGAGGCGCGCGCGGCCGATCTCGGCGGCCTCTGCTCGGGGCGGGACGAGGTGGAGGCAGCGATCGACCGCGTCGTCTGGTACGCGGGCTGGGCGGACAAGCTCGCCCAGGTGCTCGGGTCGGCGAACCCCGTCGCGGGCCCGTACTTCAACTTCACGGTGCCGGAGCCGACGGGCGTCGTCGCCGTGATCGCGCCTGACGAGCCGGCGCTCGACGGGCTCGTGGCCCGCATCGCGCCGGCGCTCGTCGGCGGCAACGCCGTCGTCGCGGTCGCGTCGGAGGCCAGCCCGCTCGCCGCTCTTGAGCTGGCGGAGGCGATCGCCACCTCCGACCTCCCGGGCGGTGTGCTCAACATCCTCACGGGCTCGAGGGCGGAGCTTGCACCGGTGCTCGCGGCGCACCGCGCCATCGACGCGATCGACGTCACGGGAGCGGAGGACTCGACCGAGCTCGAACGGCTCGCTGCCGACGGCGTCACGCGAATCGTGCGGCGCCGGGAGGAGCAGTCGCCGTGGGAGATCGCGGCGTTCCTCGAGCTGAAGACCGTCTGGCACCCGGTCGGGCAGTAGGGCACCATCGACGAGGCCCGAACGCAGCCGCTGGTTTCTCGCAAACACCGGCTCGCGTACGGGGCACCCCAGCCCACCACCCACTTTCGATTCTAGTCGGGCGCGGGGTGTTCGTGTGTTCCAGATCGGCAACGATTCGTCCACAGCCATGGGGCCGATCAGGACGAGGTGAGTACCCGGTCGACTGCCTCGCGTGCACGCGCCAGGCGCGTCGCGTGGTCGCCCTCGAGCAGCAGCCACGGTCGCCCCGAGCGCTCCGCGTGCGCGAGGAACCGCTCGTGCATCGTGCGGCGCTCCGCTGCGAACTCGCGGATCGCATCCCGCTCCCACGGGATGTCGAGGCCGCACACGAGGTAGAGGTCGTACGTCCGCGCCGCCTCGACGGCGAACCCGTCCGCGGCGGTCCGGAGGTAGACCTCGTGGAAGACGGCCGTCGTGAACGCGTCGGTGTCGGTGAAGAGCACGCTGTTCGCGAGCGTCGCGAGGAAGTCCTCGTACCAGCACTGCATGCGTGCGATGTGGGTGAACTCCCAGCTCGTCCAGGGGGCGTCCGCGGGGCGGCCGATCTCGGTGTACGGCCGGCCGTACTCGGGGTTCCAGACCGTGTCGTACGCGGCGGCGAGACCGCGCGCGAGGGTCGACTTGCCGGTGGACTCGGCGCCGAGGATGCAGACCCGCTTCACCTCCACGGCCGCAGACTCGTCCGTGCTCATCGGTCGACGATCCCGGCGAAGAGCGGCTGTCGCAGCGTCGCCTGACGCGGTGGGCCTGCGAGCGGAAGGACGGCGAGCGGCGCGTCGCCGACGTACGCGATGCCGATGTAGTCGCCGAGCATGGCGCCGAGGCTACTCCTGGCGATCCACTCGAGCGGCATCGGCTGGGCGCTCAGGAGGACGGGCTTGCCGACTCGCCCGTCGTTCCCCGTCGTCAGGGCGACCCAGGCGTCGACGCCGCCCGGCCCGAGCGCGTACAGCACGATCGCAGAGGCTCCGCTTGCGGACGTGGCGATCGCCGGAGCGAAGACCGACCCTTCGACGCCGACCACGGACCGCGGCTTCGACCAGGAGGCCCCGTCGTCGGACCGAGAGATCATCACCGTGTTGCGTGGACACCGGTCGGTCGCGCATCCGTTACAGATGACGGCGATCGAGCCGTCTGGGCCGACGGCGACCGACGGGATCTCGACGCTGCGGACGCCGGGCAGCCGGTGGGAGGAGACGGTCGCGACCCGACGTGGGAGCCGGAACGTCCTGCCGCCGTCGGTGGAGACGGCGGC
>VGCB01000060.1 GCA_016870235.1 Actinomycetota bacterium
ACTCCGACTCCTCCTACGCGCAGATCATCAACGGCGGCGGCATCAAGGTCGTGCTGCCGACGACGGCGGAGGACGCGAAGGGTCTCTTCAAGTCGGCGATCCGCGACCCGAACCCCGTGCTCTTCCTGGTGCCGATGACGATGGGCGCCGTGTCCGGCGAGGTGCCCGACGGCGAGTATCTGACGCCGTTCGGCTCGGGCCGGGTCGCGCGCGAGGGCGCGGACGTGACGATCGTGGCGATCGGCGCGATGGTGCCGCGGGCGGAGAGGGCGGCGCGCGAGCTCGAGAAGGCGGGCGTCTCGGCCGAGGTGATCGACCCGCGGAGCCTCCATCCGTTCGACCACGACCTCGTCGCCGCGTCGGTGCAGAAGACAGGGCACCTGGTCGTCGTCGACGAGGCGCGGCGGTCGTGCTCGCTGGCGTCGGAGATCGTGGCGCGCGTGGCGACCGGCGCGCACGGCGCGCTCCGGGCCGCGCCGCGCATCCTCGCGAACCCCGACGTGCACGTGCCGTACGCGCCCGGGCTCGAGGCCGAGGTGATCCCGCGCGTCGACCAGATCGTCGCCGCGGCACAGGCCGTCCGCGAGACGGCGGTGGCGCACTGATGGCGGAGGTCGAGATCCGCCTGCCGAAGCTGGCGATGACGATGCAGGAGGGCACGATCGAGGAGTGGCTCGTCGCCGAGGGCGATACCGTCGAGGAGGGCCAGGACATGTGCGTCGTCTCGACCGACAAGGTCGACAACACGATGCCCGTGCCCGTGTCCGGGACGGTGACCCGTCTCGCCGTCCCTGCCGGCGAGACGGTCGACGTGGGGACGTTGATCGCGGTCGTCGAGACGTGACGCCGTCCCCCGGCGGGTGGTATGCTCCACCGGGGGACAGCGAAGGAGGCGTCAAGATGGCGACGGCAACCGCACCGCAGCTCGCTGGCAAGCAGAGGGGGATCGGCGTCTGCATCCTCCTCTACGTCGTCACGCTGACCTTCTACGGCTGGTACTGGTCGTTCAAGACCCACGAGGAGATCAAGCGCTCGAGCGGCGAGGGGGTCGGTGGCGTCCTCGGGCTCGTGATCTGGATCGTGGTCGGGTTCGTCTCCGCCTTCCTGATCCCGAGCGAGGTGGGCAAGCTCTACGCGTCGCGCGGGAAGCCGAGCCCGGTGAACGGCTGGACGGGTCTCTGGCTCGTTCCCGGCGCGATCCTGCTCATTCCCGCCATCGTCTGGTTCGTCAAGGTTCAGGGCGCGCTCAACCGACTCTGGGCGGAGGAGGGAGCACTGCCCGCGTGAGCCCGTAGACGCGCGGTCAGCCGGCGATCTGCGGCCACCCGTCGATCATCGCGATCGACACCGCCTCGCCCGAGGCCGGGTTGACGGCGCGGAGGAGCTTCTGGCTCGCGGCCAGCTTGAGCGTCCAGCTGCCGTCGTCCGGGCGGGAGCTGTGGTCGCCGCGCAGGTCGAGGCAGGCGGCGAGGCCTCCCGCCACGTTCAGCGCATGCACGAACGGCCCGTGCTTGCCGCCCCGGTAGAGCGTGAACACCCAGGTGCCGTCGCGGCTCCCGACCCGCGCGACCGGAACGCCGGACATCGGCTCCGCGAGCCGCGACTTGTCGGCGATGGGACGCGCCCAGAGCCGCCCGGTGGCCAGGTTCACCCCGCGAACGCGATAGAGGCCGTCACCGGCCTTCAGCTGCTCGATCACGTACAGCGTCCGCCCGTTCGGCGAGAGTGCGTCGTACGCGAAGCGGCCAGGCAGTTCGATGATCCGCGAACTCCGGAGAAGCCGATCGGCGACGGCGAATCGCGTCGTCGTTCCGACCTCGCCGGCGAGCACGACGGTCGACCGGTCGAACGACACCCCTTCGCGCCGTCCCGGGATGACGGACGGGAACCGGAACCGGCCGTCGAGCCGCAGGCTGCGCACCTCGGCGCGGGTCGCGGGGTCGAGTGCCCGCAGCGTCGTGCTCGAGGGCGTCGAGGCGACGTCGTACAGGAGCCGGCCCTCCGACGCGGCTGCGGGCGCGACGAGAGCGAGCGCGACGGCGAGGCTGGCGACGAGCGGGATGGAAGAGCGGCGCATGGCGACCTCCTGCGATGTTTCCCGTCGTACACCGCGCGGTGCGCGCCGGTTCCCGGCGCGCTCTACCCTGCCGCCCCTGAGCTTCCGCCACACGACACACGGCTGGTGGCTCGACGACGCGGGCCCGGTGTCGCCGCTGCCCTCGCTCCGGGGCTCGACGACCGCCGACGTGGTCGTCGTCGGCGGTGGATACCTGGGCCTCTGGACGGCATGGCACCTGAAGCAGCTCGACGCGGGCGTCGACGTCGTGCTCGCCGAGACCGACCGCTGCGGGCACGGGCCGAGTGGACGGAACGGCGGCTTCGTCTCGACCCTGTGGGACGATCTCCCGATCCTGCGCGACCGGGTCGGCGACGCGCGCGCGGTCGAGGTGTGCCGCGCCTCCGAGCGAGCCGTGCACGGCATCGATACGCGGTGCGCCGAGCAGGGGGTCGACGCCTGGTTCCGGCTCGCGGGGACGATCCAGGTGGCAACCGCGCCGTCGCAGGACGGCGACTGGGACGAGCTGGTCGCCGCCGCTGCGGAGGTCGGCGCGCCCGACGTGGTCTGGCTGCTCTCTCCGGAGGAGGTGCGCGCGCGGTGCGCGAGCGCCAGCTTCCGCGCGGGCGCATTCCTGCCGCTGGCGGCGACCGTCCATCCGGCACGCCTCGTGCTCGGCCTTCGTGCGCGCGTGCTCGCCGCGGGCGTCCGCGTCTTCGAGCGAACGCGCATGACGAGACCGGCGACGAACGGCGCCGTCTGCACGGACGGCAGCGTCCGCGCGGACGGCAGCGTCCGCGCGGGCGCAGTCGTTCTCGCGGTCAACGGCGCCGCGGCCGACCTGCGGGGCTGCGGAATGCGGTTGCCGTCGCGTCGAGTCACATGGTCACCCAGCCTGTCCCCGACGTCCTCGAGGAGATCGGCTGGACGGGCGGCGAGGCGATCCACGACTGCCGTACGCTCCTCCACTATCTACGCACGACCAGGGACGGGCGGATCGCCTTTGGCTGGGGCGGCGGCCGGATGGGCTACGGCGGCCGGCTGGCGCCGTCGCGCGAGGTCGACGGCGCCGTGGCCGCCCGGGTCGCGGAGAGCCTCGTCTCCTTCTTCCCGCAGCTCCGCGGCCGCCGTGTCGTGCACGCATGGGGCGGCCCGATCGACGTCTCGCCGACGCACCTTCCCCTCTTCGGCAGCCGCGGCCGTGTCCACCACGGCTTCGGCTTCACGGGCAACGGCGTCGGGCCGACGTACCTCGGCGGCGAGATCCTCGCCCGCCTCGCGCTCGATCGGCGCGACGAGCTGACCCGCCTCGCGCTCGTCGAGCCGGAGCCGAAGCGCTTCCCGCCGGAGCCGCTCCGCTTCGTCGGCGGGTCGCTGATCCGGGCCGCGCTCATTCGGCGGGACGAGGCGGAGGCGGAGGGACGCGCGGCCGATCCCGTGACGCGCGGCCTCGCGTGTCTCCCGCGGCTGCTCGGCCTGCGACTGCCGCGATAGCGGCCGCGAGGTCCGGCACCTCTCCGCTACGGCGCCCGGCGCCCGACCCGGCCGGTCTCGTGCGCCCAGATCGCGACCTCGACCCGGTTTCGTGCGCCGAGCTTGTCCATCAGGCTCGCGACGTGGGTCTTGACGGTGCTGAGGCTGATGTAGAGCTCCTCGGCGATCTCGGTGTTCGTCCGGCCGTTCGCGAGGGTTGCGAGCACCTCCTCCTCCCGATCGGTGAGCGGCTCGCGTGGCTGGGCCGGCGTTGCGCCGCCCGCGTCGGCGAATGTCGCGAGCAGGCGTGCGGTGACGCTCGGGGCGATCAGCGCGTCGCCGTCTGCGGCCGCGTGGACCGCCTGAGCGAGAAGCGCCGGGCCGGCGTCCTTGAGCAGGAACCCTCGGGCACCGGCCTTGAGCGCGGCGTGCACGTACTCGTCCAGGTCGAACGTGGTGATGACGACGACGGCCATCGGGTCGGCGACGTCCGGGCCGGCGAGATGACGGGTGGCTTCGACGCCGTCCATCCCCGGCATGCGGATGTCGAACAGGCAGACATCCGGGCGAAGCTCACGGGCGAGGGCAACGGCCTCCGCCCCGTCCGCCGCCTGCCCGACGACCTCGATGCCCGGCTGAGCGTCGAGGATCATCGCGAGGCCGGTCCGGACGAGCTCCTGGTCGTCGGCGACGAGGACGCGGATGCTCACGCCGACGCTCCGCGAAGCGGCAGCACGGCGGTCACCGTCCAGCCGCGACCGTCTCGAGGCCCGGCGGTGCAGGTCCCGCCCAGGCGCTCGGCGCGCTCGACCATGCCGACGATGCCGTAGCCCTCGCCGTCTCGCGTCGCGACCTCGCCGTCGTCGGTGACCTCGACGGTGACGGCGTCGTCGCCCGTGCGAACCACCACGTCGATGCGACTCGCGCGGCGCGCGTGGCGGCGGGCGTTCGTGATCGACTCCTGGGCCAGCCGGTAGGCCGCGGCACCGACGGACGCCGGGACGCCGGTCAGGTCGCCCTCGAGCGCGACATGCACCTGCGGCTCTCCCGGCGAGGTCCGCGCCAGCTCACGCACGTCGGCGATGCCGGGAAGCGGGGCAAGCTCGGCGGGGGCATCCTGGCGCAGGTCGCGGACGATCGTGCGCATCTCGGCGAGCGTCCGGGTCGCCTCGGCGTCGATCACGCGCAGCGCGTCGACCGCTGCGTGCGGATCGGTCGCGGCCACCGCGAGGCCGGCCTGCGCGCGGATCGCGATCGCGGAGACGTGGTGGGCGACGGTGTCGTGCAGGTCGCGGGCCAGGCCCTCGCGCTCGCGCGCGCGGATCTCGTCCAGCTTCGTGGCCCGGGCGCGGGTCCGGTAGCGCATCGCAACCCCGGCGGCGATGGCCAGCAGGAACACCGCCGACCCGCCGATCGCCTCGCTCGGCCCCGTGTAGTCGAAGATCAGAGCGAGGGTCGCGACCGCCACCATCGGGATCAGGCCGAGCAGCGCCTGCCGGCCGGATCCCCAGCGGAACAGCGCGTACGCGACGAGCAGCACGAAGGCGTTGGTGTACAGGCCGGGTGGATCGGCGCCGCGGACGAGCCACGGCACGTCCATCACGAGCGCGGCGCCGTACACGACCGCCACGGCGTGCAGCGGATGAGTGCGCCGGACGAGGAGCATGGGGATCCCGACGAGCGCCACCGCGAAGGACAGCCACCGGAACGGGATGTCCGGCCGGACGACGACCTCGACGACGCTGGCGGCGGTGAGGATCGCGACGAGCGCCCAGTCGCGCCAGACGCGACGAGGTGCGCCGGCGACTGGCGGCTCGCTCCAGAACGACCGCAGGAACGGGATCACAGGCGAAGTCTAGGTCCGTCGATCCGGCCTGCCCATCGGCCGAAAGTGCGAGATCGCAACCGTTCCGCCGGCCGAGGCAGATCGAGCCCATGGGCCGATGCGGCAGGCAGGGCGCCGACACGATCATCCGCTCGTTGGGTTTCGGTCAACGCTCGGGAGGGTCCGCGTGTCTCGTGTCCTGTACGTCCTCGGCCGGTTCGCCGCACGGCGGCCGCTCGTCACCATCGGCGCCTGGCTCGGCCTGGCGGCTGCCGTCATCGCCGCCGGCGCGTCGTTCGGGCGCGCGTTCGACGACCGGCTCGACGTGCCCGGCAGCGACTCGACCCGGGCCGTCGCGCTCCTCGACGCCGCGGGCGCCGAGCGGGCCGGGCTGACCGCCCAGGTGGTGCTCACCCCGCGGGCAGACGGCGTGACCTTCACCGCGTCGACGCGTGCGCTCGAGGCCGCCCGCGAGGTTCGCGACAGGCTCGCGGCGCTGCCGCACGTGGTCGGAGTCTCCGAGCCGGCCGGTGCGGTGTCGGACGACGGCCGCGTCGCGCTGCTCCGCGTCCAGTACCCGGTGATGAGGGAGCTCGAGACGCGCGATCTCGACCACCTCGAGGACGCGCTCGCCGAGTTGCGGGAAGGCACGCCCGGCCAGGCACTTCGGATCGAGGCGAACGGCGAGCTGTTCTTCGCCTTCGACGAGCCCGAGAGCGGCGTCGGCGAGGTCGCCGGCGTCGCGATGGCCGCGATCATCCTGCTCGTCGCGTTCGGATCGCTGATCGCGATGGGCCTGCCGATCGTCCTCGCCCTGCTCGGCCTGGCTGCAGGTCTGGGCTCCCTGCCCCTGGTCGGCTACCTGATCGAGATCCCGAGCTGGTCGACGATGCTGGCGGCGATGGTGGGCCTGGGCGTCGGGATCGACTACGCGCTCCTCCTCGTCTCCCGCCATCGCGAGCAGCTGGCGCACGGGCTCCCGGTCGAAGAGTCGGTCGGGCGGGCGGTGGCGACGGCCGGCCGGACGATCGTGTTCGCGGGCGGCACCGTGCTCGTCGCGATCCTGGGCCTCGCGGTCGCCGGGCTGCCGTTCGTCACGGCCGGCGGCGTCGCGATCTCCGTCGTCGTCCTCGCGATGGTGACCGGGTCGGTCACGCTCCTGCCCGCGCTCCTCGGGCTGGCGGGCCCGTGGATCGATCGGCTTCGCGTCGGTCGCTCCCGACCCCAGAGCGCCGGTTACGGCTGGTGGGAGCGCTGGGCACGGCACGTGACCCGGCACCCCCGCCGCTACGCGCTGGGCGCGACGGCGCTCCTGATCGTGCTGTCGGCGCCGGTGACCGCGCTTCGACTCGGGACGCCCGACGACGGGACGCTCCCCCAGTCGCGATCCGAGCGTCGCGCGTACGACCTCGTCGCGTCGGGCTTCGGCCCGGGGGCCAACGGCCCGTTCCTGATCGCCGTCGAGGGCGCCCATGGCCCGGCAGCGGCGGCAGGGCTACGAAACGCCCTCGCGCGGGACCCGGGCATCGCCTCGGTGGAGGCGCCGGTCGCGGACGCGGGCTCCGGCATCGCCTCGGTGACGGCGATCCCGGCGACCGCGCCGCAGGACCAGGCGACGCGAGAGACGCTGCTCCGGCTTCGCGACGAGGTGATCCCGCAGGCCCTGGAGGGGACCGGCGCGCAGGCCTACGTGGGAGGCCAGACCGCGCAGTTCGTGGACATGAGCGACCGGATCGCGGATCGGCTACCGGCGTTCGTCGCCACCGTCGTCGGGCTGTCGCTCGTCCTGCTGATCCTCGTGTTCCGCTCCGTGGCCGTACCGATCAAGGCGGCGGTGCTGAACCTGCTCTCCATCGGCGCCGCGTACGGCGTCATGGTCATGGTGTTCCAGTGGGGCTGGGGCGCATCGCTGATCGGCGTCCACCACACGGTGCCGATCGTCTCGTTCATCCCGATGTTCATGTTCGCGATCGCGTTCGGGCTGTCGATGGACTACGAGGTGTTCCTGCTCTCCCGCATCCGCGAGCACTACCTCGCCACCGGCGACGACGGCGCGGCGATCGTCCGCGGCCTGGCCTCGACCGGGCGGGTGATCACCTCGGCGGCGCTGATCATGGTGGCGGTCTTCCTGGGCTTCGTCGCCGGCAGCGACCCGTCCACGAAGATGTTCGGCCTCGGCCTCGCGACCGCGATCCTCGTCGACGCGACGATCGTCCGGATGGTTCTCGTCCCTGCGGCGATGACCCTGATGGGGCGTGCCAACTGGTGGCTGCCGGCCTGGCTCGAGCGACGCCTGCCAGGCCGAGTCGGTCACGGGCCCATGGCGGGGCAGCCGGCCACCGCGGAGGCGCGCACGCCCGCCGGGTAGGAGGCTACCGCTGCGACGCCGCCACCGGCGGCGCAGCGGACGCCGGCGCCACGTACGGGACGACCGCCGGGGCGGAGAAGTTGCCGGAGGTGTCGGCCGCGCGCACCTGATACCACGTCTCGACTCCGTCCGCCGGCGCGAGGTCGAAGCCGGCGGAACGCGGCGTCGGCAGCAGGTTGAGCGGCGTCCAGGGCCCGACCGACGACGGGCCGCGCGCCACGAGATAGCCGGCGAGGTCGCTCTCGCCGCCGTCGCTCCAGTCGAGCACGACGCGCCCGCCGACGCGCCCGGCGGTAAGCGAGAGCACCGCGGCCGGAGCGGCATGGTCGTCGTAGAGGAACGGCAGGGCGCCGAGGAGAGCCGGCACCGTCGCGTCGCGCTGATCCGTGGCCGGGAAGTCGCCGAAGCCGGGCAGCACGTCGCGGACGCACGTGGCGGTCGCGATCGCCGCCGAGACGACGTCGGCCGTCCACGTCGCCACCGTGCCGGCGCCCGTGAGCTCGCCTGTCGCGATCATCGACGCGATCCGGTCGCGGCGGACGGCGTCGGCGATCGCGTCCCGCGCCACCTCGCGCGAGGCGCCGAGCACGGTCAGCTCCGCGAGGTAGGCGGCGAGCGAGCCCCCGAACGCCCTCTCGATCGCCCGCTGCTCGACCGCGTCGACGTCACGCACGTCGACCGGAACCCGCGCCTGCAAGACCTGCCGCGCGAAGGCGATGTCGAGGGCGGCGTCCGGGCTGCCGAGCAGCCGCCGCAGCACGGACACGCGCGCCGTCGGCAGCTTGCCGGCCGCGGACAGGCACGTAACCCCGGGCGGGACGGCGATCCTGCCCTCGAGCCGGTTCTGGTCGAACGCGACGCCGGCGCTCCCGGCCGCGGCCGGGGCATCGCAGAGCGACGGGTCGCGGGCCCACAGGTAGACGCACGCCGCCAGCGGCTTGTCGGGGTCCCGACCGTCGGCCGAGAAGACGCCCCAGCCCCACGACCACACGGAGTCGAGACCTTCCTCGAGCGCGACCTGCTCCGCCGCGAGCGCCTGCCACTTGACCACGCGGAGCCAGCTCGAGGTCGGCTGCAGCCCCTCCCGACCGAGCGTGCCGATCTTCGCGTGGAAGCCGAGCGCGACCCCGATCCGCTCGCGGGAGACGCCGGCGGCGACGAGCCTGCGGACGACCGATCGCATGCCGAGACGCGAGCGGCGTGGACCGAGGATCCGCCCCAGCCGATCGAGCGTCGTCGCTCTCGAGTACGCCTGGTAGACGACGTCGGCCGAGCTCCCGACCGCCCTCCACCACGCCGCGGCCTCGCCCGCGAAGGTCGGGCTCCCGTGCACGAGGAGCGCTGGGCGGGCCCCGCGCTCGGTCAGCCGCTGGACGAGCACGAGGACGTTGGCGCGGTAGGTCGCCACCTGGGGCGTCCACGGCGACGGCGCCGCCGGGCCGAGGAGCTCGTTCAGCGCGATCCGCGGGGTCGGGCACGCGGCCGTGACCACGGCCACGTCGTAGAGGCGGTCGGCGGCGGCCTGGATCGTGGCCGGGTCGGCCGGGGACGCAGGCGTGCCGACGTAGGCCGGCAGCTTCAGCTCGAAGTAGACGGACTGCGCGCCGAGATCCCGATAGGCGTTGGCGAGCTTGCTGCCCGTCGTCGCGAGGACGACACCCGGCCGGGCGAGCACGCGCCGGACGTCGACCGGCACCTGTCCGCCGGCGTACTCGGCCCGGAACGGCTTCGTGTCGGGAAGCCCGCAGGCGTCGCCGGCGGCAGCCGCCGCCGGCCCTGCGGTCGCGAGCCCGAGCGCTGCCACCGCGAG
>VGCB01000061.1 GCA_016870235.1 Actinomycetota bacterium
GCTCGATCGTGATGCCCTCCTTCTTGAACCAGCCCTGGTACTGGGCGACGAAGAGAATCGTCTCGTACGTCCCTCCGACGCCGGCCCATCTCACCTTCGTCTCGCTGAGCTTCGCGCCGTTTCCGCTCCCCGGCGCTGCCGTCGCGGCCGCCGCGGCGACCAGGGTCACCAGGATCGCCGTCGCGAGAGCGAGACGCCGAATTACACAACGTGTGAGAAACCTGCTCATCGATCCATCTCCTGTTCTCTTGGGCGCACCTTGTGAGACCCGCATAAGGCAGTAAGCCTGAAGAAGCGCGAACGATAGACAGCGCATCGCACGCCGTCAACCTCTCCTCGGCAGTCCCCAGCGACGGTAGAACTGCGGCTCGTGTGACCGATCGATCAGCTCGATCCGCGTCTGGAGGGACGGCGCCAAGTGGTAGCGCGCGTGTCCGAGGTCGAGCTCGAGGCGGAACCCGTTCGCAGCGAGGCGCGCCGAATCGGCGTCGAGGTCGTCCGACCAGTAGCCGGCGTGGTGGATGCCCCCTTCCGTCGTCGCGTCCCACATCGTTCCAGGGGTGCCTTCGATCAGCTCGAGGTGCGGTGGCGGCGTCATCGCGAAGGCGACCCGGATCGTGGCGCCACCGATCACACGTGTCCGCGGGCCGATCCACTCGAGGCCGAGGGCAGCTTCGGCGTCTGCCATCGCCCGCGCGAGATCAGAGACAACGACGCCGATCTGGAAGGGCGACTCCATCTGCCACCGACCCATGCCACGTAAGGCCCTACGCTCCGGCCGCGCGAGCATCCGTACAGTACCGGTGATGGCGATCTCACAGGCAGACTCGACGTGCAGCAACCACCGAGACGACCTCGACTCGGCTTCCGGCGAGTTGCGCGCCGCCGTCACGCGGCTCTCGCGGCGGTTTCGCTCCCAGAACCCGTTTCCGTCTCTCGCGCAGGCGGCCGTCCTCGGTCACCTCCACGACGATGGCCCGAAGACGACGAGCTGGCTCGCAGCGGCAGAGCACGTGCGGCCCCAGTCGATGGCGCAGGTCGTCTTAGAGCTCGAGGCCGAGCACCTCGTCGTGCGCCGCCCTGACGAGGTCGATCGTCGGCAGGTGATCGTCACCATCACCGACGAGGGCCGGCAGGCGCTTCTCGACGATCGCCGGCGACGCGAGGAGTGGTTCCGGACGACGATCGCGAGCTGCTTGACGTCGCGTGAACGCGCGCTCCTGCTACGCGCGATCCCGCTCCTCACGCGGCTCAGCGTCTTCTGACCTGGAGCGCGAGCGGACGGCGTTGACCGACCGCAGCTCATGCGATATACAGTCGGCTTTCTAGTCTTCCCTTGCGACCGAAGGAGAGGCCCGTGAGCGCGAGCGACGGTGGCGGAAAGTCGTGGGGTCCGTGGCACAGCGTCGGCGAGTACTACTCGATCCCGACGTACTGGGAGTCCGAGATCCAGTCGGCACTCCCGGCGAACCGGCGGAAGGCGATCATCGACTGCACGCTCTCCGAGGGCGAGGACATGGTCGGCGCGCATCTCAACTGGACGACGCGACTCGAGATCGCGAAGCGGCTCGACGAGCTCGGCGTCGACGAGATCACGACCCCGATCGGCATCGAGATGCGAGAGCTCCGCGACTGGATCCGGAGCTGTCGTCGGGCCGGGATCAAGGCGAAGATCTGCGACAAGCTCGTCTCGGTCGTCCTCCCGATCGAGGGCAACGACGACTGGAAGCCGCGGATCGATGCGCGGATCGAGTGCGAGCCCGACTCGCTCGTCCTCTTCTCGTACTACCCGCAGATCTCCTATTGGAGCGACTTCACCGAGGGGCCCTTTACCCTCCAGCAGGTGATCGACGATTCGCAGCGGATCGTCGAGTACGCGGCCGGACGCGGCGTCGAGATCGTCTTCAGCTTCCCCGACTCCTTCCGCCATCGAATCGGCAGCATCGTGGCGCTGAGCAGGGCGGGGGTCGATGCGGGCGCCGACGGGATCTACATCTACGACAGCCGCGGCCAGAGCACGCCGCGCGCGTCGTATGCGATCTGCAAGGCGATCAAGGAGGCGATCGGCGACAAGCTCCTCTATGTCCAACACCACAACGATCTCGGCATGGCGACCGCCTGCTCGCTCGCCGCTGCAGAGGCGGGCGCCGACGTGCTCGACGCCTCGATCTGCGGCGTCGGCGACCGCTCCGGCACCGCCGCCCTGGAGGAGGTCGCGGCAGTCCTCTATGCCTACGGGTTCGAGACGGGCATCAAGCTGGACCAGCTCGTGCCGCTCGCACGTTACGTCGAGTGGGCCTTCGGGTTCGAGTGCCAGGCGACGAAGCCGATCGTCGGCTGGCAGGCGAACATGGAGGAGGGCTGGGGCCACCGCGATCCCGACGACCCGGTCGAGAGCCCGATGGCGATCGCGGGCGAGGTGCTCGGGACGCCGTTCGAGAGCGTGATCGGGCCGAACGTGTTCGGGAAGATCAAGATCACCCAGGCCCCTGGTGTCCACAAGCACAAGGACATCCTCCCGGACTTCATGGACGAGCTCGGGATCGAGTACGACGACGAGGCGCTGGTCGAGATCGAGCGCAGGACCTACGATGCGCTCCTGTCGCGGCGTGAGGGGTACATCCGCATCGACGAGTTCGAGCAGATCGTCCGCGGCGTTCTCGACAACCTGGCAAGCCCCGTCACGCAGTGATCCCCGCGGTGGGCGGGTCGCGCGATTCGACCGTGACCGTCGCTGTCGTGGCGGCGTCTCCCTCCCAGGACCGAAGCGACGATCTCCGAGGGCCGACCGTGGCGGCATGACGGTTGTCGAGGCGCCGACGCTCGGAGACCGGCTCGACGCGCTGCTCGCCTCGAGGCCCGATGCCATGGCCGACGCCTTCGCGCTCTACCGCGATCTCCGCACCGTGTCGCCCGTTCACGAGCACGGGCCGATGGTGTTCGTCTCCCGGTACTCGGACGTACGTCGTGTGGTCGCTGACGGCGAGCGCTACAGCAACCATGCCTCTCGCGACGGCAGCCGGGCGGTCGCGCTCAGGGAGCGCCTCGCGCCCGCGCACCGGGTCATCTTCGACGAGGTCGCCGCTTTCGAGGCGAGCTCCGTCGCGCGCTCGGACGGCGCCCAGCACGTGCGGCTCCGATCGATCGCGAGTCGGGCCTTCACGCCAAGGAGGATCGAAGCGATGCGAGCCCCGATCGAGCAGACCACGGAGCTCCTCGACGCGTTTCGGGGACAGGACGTCGTGGACGCGATGGACTTCTCGTACAGGCTTCCGCTCAGCGTCATCTCGGAGCTCCTCGGCATTCCCGCGCGTGACCGAGAGCTCGTCCACGGACTCTCCCTGCGTATCGCCCGGAACCGAGGTGGCTCGGAGCTCGACGCGTTGCTCGACGCACACGCCGCCCACCTCGAGCTCCGCGCGTACGTCGCCGATCTCGTCGCCCGTCATCGGCGCTCGCCGGGCGCGGGAGGTGAGCTCGTGGCGGCGTTGCTCGGAGCCGAGGACGACCAGCGGCTATCCCCCGACGAGCTGACGGCGATGTTCGTCGTGCTCGTCGTCGCCGGCCACGAGACGACGACGAACCTGATCGGGATCGGCCTCTACGAGCTCCTCCGCGACGGGAGGCGTGGAGGCAGCTCGTCCGTGATCCCGGAGCCCTCGAGAACGGCGTCGAGGAGCTCCTGCGATACGTCTCGCCGGCCCACTGGCTGCCCCGCCGCGCGATCGTGGACCTCGAGATCGGCGCAGTGTGCGTGCGCGCCGGGACGACGGTCGTCCCGCTCCTCGGCGCCGCGAACCGCGACCCTGACGCCTTCCCCGATCCGGACCGCCTCCGGCTCGCGCGTCCCGAGGCCCGACGACACCTCGCTCTCGGCTGGGGACGCCACTTCTGCCTCGGCGCGTCGCTCGCCCGACTCGAGGCGACGGTGGCGTTCCGCGAGCTCGCCCGGCGATTCCCTCGTCTCGAGCTGGCGACCGAGCGTCTCGACTGGACCGGCAACGCCGTCCTGCGACGCCTCGCAGCGCTTCCCGTCAGACCCGGTCCTGAGGCAACTCGCGTGTCATGAGGGAGTCGTCCGCGCGGCGACGATCTCCTCCGAGAGGATCGCGATGCCGCGCTCGAGCTCGGTCTCCGCGAGATGGGCGTAGCCCAGTCGAAAGCACTGGCGGACAGGGAGGTCGGCCTGCGCGAGCGTCTCGAGACCGCGGACGGCCACGCCCCGTCGCGCGGCAGCCTCGCGCGCGGCCGGCCAGTCGACCGAGTCGTCGACGGTGACCCAGAGGTAGAGCCCGCCGCCCGGAAGCTCGAACTCGACCGCATCGCCGCAGCCGGCTCGGAGCGCGGCTGCCGCGACGTCGCGGCGGTGGCGATACGTCCTCCGAACCTCGTCGAGGTGACCGGCCAGACGTCCCTCCTCCAGGTACGAGGCGAGGATGCGGCTGAGCCAGCGGCTCACACCCAGATCCTCTCGGACCGTCGCGAGGCGCTCGATCATCTCCGGGTACCCACAGGCCCAGCCGACCCGGAGGCCCGGGGCGAGGATCTTCGAGAACGAGTGCACCTGGATCACGCGGCCTGTCGTGTCGAGCTCGAGGAGGGACGGCGGTGGCGCCTCGCCGAAGTGGAGGTCGGAGTAGACGGCGTCCTCGACGACGACGAGGTTCCACTGCTCGGCCAGCGCAAGCACGCGTTGCCGGGCTTCGAGTGGAAGCACGGCTCCCGTCGGGGGATGGTGCGTCGGGATCGTGTAGAGGAGGCGGGGGCGCGCGCCGCGTGCGCTCAGCTCGGACAGAAGGCATTGGAGCTCGTCGACGTCGAGGCCGTCGGGGCCGACCCGGACACGGGCGATCGCCGCGCCCTTGATCGTAAGCGAGCGGACCGCGAACGGGAACGTCGGCCACTCGACGATCGCGGTGTCCCCCGGGTCGACGAGCGCCGCCGCGCAGAGGGCGATCGCCTGCGCGGAGCCCGACGTGAGCACGACGTTCGCGGCCGTCAGCGAGCGGGCTCCGCGCCGGCCGAGCCAGCGCCCGATCTCCTCTCTGAGCCGTGGGTCGCCGAGGGCGAGCTCGTCGCGTGCAGGGAAGTCGGGCGCTGCATACACCGCGCCCTGTCCGTCGCTTCGTACGCTCGTGTAGCCGAGAACGGTCGGATCGTCGAGGCTTCGCGCCGCCAGCCGGCGCAGGTCGTCGATCGGGAACGTCGCCGGGCACGGCCAGCCGGCGTCGAAGTTGAATCGGACAGGCGCAGGGCTCGGCGGAGCGGCGAAGGGCGTCGGCTCCGACGCGACCCTGGAGACGGCGCTCGCGATGTCGATGCTCACTCGACCCACGGGGGTATCGTCGCGCCAATTGACCCCGCGTCCTTCCTCGTCTAAGGTCGCCCTCAGGTGAATATGCAGGATTACTGTCCTTCTCGATACCGCGTCGCTCGGACGGTTGCGTTGCTGTGACCGAGGCTGCCGGGTGCGGGCCACACCTGATGGTGGTGTTCACGGAGTGCGTCGAGGGGGAGGACGGCGCGTTCAACGAGTGGTACACCGGCACGCACGTGCCCGACGTCCTCGCCCTCGACGGCTTCGTCGCAGTCACGCGCTTCCGGCAGGCCGCGGACCCCGCGGGAGCACCGGGCCGTCGGTATCTCGCGATCTGGGAGATCGAAGGCGATCTCGACGCAGCCAGGAGAGCGCTCGTCGAGGGTCCTGCGCGGGCGAAGTCGAATGCGTACGACCCGACGAAGACCGTCGTGGAGTTCTATACGCCGATCACGGTCAGGATCACGTGACCGGCATCCCTCTGCTCGGCGTTCGGGCGCAGCCCTGTTCACCACCCGGCGCCACGGCGCCGGCACACCACTCTACGAACGGAGGTCGCCCCGCATGTACGTGATCGTCAACACCTACGACCGGGGGCCCGATGCGACGGACATCTCCGAGGAGCTCTGGAAGCGTCATGTCCCGACGATGCAGGCGATGCCGGGTTTCGTCTCGACCTGTGCGGCCGAGAGCCTCGACGGCGGGTCGACCGGCGTCAGCATCACCTTCTTCGAGACTCGTGAAGCGGCCGAGGCGTACGTCGCCGGCGCCACCGCGGCGACCCTCGATCGGGAGGCGACCTTCCGATCGGGCTCGGACCGTCGGATCTACCGCGTCCTGAACTCGACGCTCCTCGGGTAGTGGGTCTTCGTGCAGTCCGACCCGAGGGCGGTGCGTTCCGCGTCGTCTCGGGAGCTCCCGACCGGCCGTAGGTCGTGACGTGTTCCGCGACGGTGCGTCGTCGAGTCGAGGATCGCGGGACGTCTCGCTGTCGCTGCCGTGCCCGCACTTCCGCGGGCGGCCGGGCCGGGGGCTGAAGCAACCCGCCGTCTCGTGGCCCACGTGTCCGCGATGGCTGTCGTCACGTCGCTCGTTCACACAGTCCTCCTGGCTTCTCGGTGGGTGTGCGGTCGTCGCGTCGATCCTCGACGGCGTCATGATCGGTCCGAGCATGGGAATGGCGTCGCTCGTGTTCGAGGAGATCGGCGTTGCCCAGGCGATCGGCTTCGCGGTCATGGTCACCGTCGGCGGCGCCGGTCTGGCGGCGGGGTCGGCGCTCGCCGGCAGGATCGCAGAGGCCCTCGACGACGAGGCCGCGTGTGCGGCGATGGCAGCCACCTGCGCGATCACCGCGGCTGGAGTCCGGCGGGCGCCGCGAAGTCGCAGGCCGGCCTGAGGCTCCTCGATCGGTACCCTGGGCCGGCCGTGGCCGCCCCGGTTCGCAAGGGAGAGGAGCTCGAGCTCCGCGTCGACTCGCTCGCCTACGGCGGCAACGGCGTCGCGCGGCACGACGGGTTCGTCGTCTTCGTGCGGCGCGCGCTCCCCGGCGACACCGTCCGGGCTCGCGTGACCAAGGTGAAGCGCGGGTACGCGGAGGCGTCGGTGAGCGAGGTCGTCGAGCCCGGCGCTGGCCGGGTGCCCGCCGCGTGCGAGCACTTCGGCCTCTGCGGCGGCTGCCGCTTCCAGGACTACGCCTACGAGCTGCAGCTCGCCGCCAAGCACGACCAGGTGCGCGACGCGCTCGTCCGGCTCGGCGGCGTCGCCGAGCCTCCGCTCGAGCCGATCGTGCCGGCGCGGTCGCAGCTCGCGTACCGCAACAAGCTCGAGTACTCCTTCACGCACACCGCCGACGGGCTCGGGCTCGGCTTCCATCGCGCCGGCCGCTGGGACGAGGTGCTCGACCTTCGCACCTGCCACCTGACGACCGACCTCGGCAACGCGATTCGGGCCACCGTGCGCGGCTGGGCGCGGGAGGAGGGGCTCGAGGCCTACGACCAGAACACGCAGTCGGGCTACCTCAGGCACCTCGTCGTCCGCGAGGGCCGCAACACCGGGCAGGCGCTCGTGATGCTCGTCACCGCCCCGGGCGAGCGGTTCGACCCCGACTACCTGATCGAGACGCTCCGCCGCTTCCCGGAGGTGCGGTCGATCCACTGGGCGGTCAACGACACGCCCGCCGAGGTGACGAACCTGCCGTCGAGGCTCCTCTGGGGCGAGGAGTGGATCGAGGAGGAGATCCTCGGCCTCCGCTTCCGGGTGCGCCCGAACGCGTTCCTGCAGACGAACACGGAGATGGCGGAGGAGCTGTACCGGCTGGCGATCGCCGCCGCCGGGCTGACCGGATCGGAGACCGTCTACGACCTCTACTGCGGCACCGGCACGATCGGCCTCGCTCTGGCCGGGAAGGCGCTGACGGTGTGGGGCATCGAGATCTCGGAGGAGGCCGTCGCGTGCGCGATCGAGAACGCGGCGCTGAACGGCGTCACGAACGCCGCGTTCTTCGCCGGCAACGTCGGGCAGGTGCTCGAGGAGCTGCGGGAGCGGGCAGGCGATCCCGACGTCGTCGTCGTCGACCCCCCGCGTGCCGGGCTCGCGGGCAAGGGGCTCCGGCGCACGGGCGCGCTCGGGGCGCCGCGGCTCGTCTACGTGTCGTGCAACCCGACGACGCTCGCGGGCGATCTCAAGGTGCTCCGGGACGAGTACGGCTACACGCTACGGCGCTGCACCCCGGTCGACATGTTCCCGCACACGCCGCACATCGAGAGCGTCTCGCTCCTCGAACGGTAGAAGCCTTTGGGTCGGCCCCGGCGTGACCGTCGGGACGCCCCGACCACGGGGAAGCGGCTGCGCTCGTGTAGCCTGCCGTCACGGTGGTGGATTCCGATGCCGGCTTCGGAGAGAGATCTCCGCCGCCGCGGACGGCGACGAGCAGGCCCTGACGGCGCTGTACCGACGGTACACGCCTGCGCTCCAGGCCTACCTTCGCTCGCAGCGCCCCGTCGACGCCGACGACCTCCTGCAGGAGACGTGGATCGCTGCGGGGCGGGGGCTCCGCCGCTTCACGGGCGACGCCGACGACTTCCGCCGCTGGATCTTCGCGATCGCGCATCGGCGCCTGGTCGACCTCCACCGGTCGGATCGCCGGCGACCGCGGTCGACGTCCGGGGGGGCACGAGCGCTACGAGCCCGCGACCGCAGGCGGCGCCGAGGACGACGCGCTCGCCGCGATCGGGTCGCGCGCCGCCCTCGAGCAGGTGGCGGCGCTCCCGCCGCACGAGGCCGAGGTCGTGATGCTGCGAGTCGTTGCGGGGCTCTCCGCCGAGGATGTGGCTCGTGTCACCGGACGGAGCCCGGGGGCCGTCCGCGTGCTCCAGCATCGGGCCCTCAGACGGCTCGCCGACTTCTTTACGAGGACGCTCGTCACGATCAAGTGCCTGGCCGCCGACCTGGGCGCCGCCTTCGTCGAGGCCGAGAGCTCCGCTGTAACGCGAGGAAGGCTTCTTGCGATGTAGAGCAGATGGCTTCCTCGCCTCTCGACGAGAACGTGGACCGGCTCCTCGACGGAGCCGGCGACGACGAGGACACGGCGCTCGCCGATCTCGCCGCGGCCCTCGGCGAGCTCCGTGGGCTCCGCGAGGCCGAGCTCGATCCCGAGCTCGAGGAGACGATCGTCCGTGCGATGAGGCTCGCCGTCGCGGGCAACGGACGGCGCCGACGGCTCTTTGCCCCCAGGCCGCTGCTGACCCGAACCCGTGTCGCCGTCGTCTTCGCGGTCGCGCTGCTCGTCGGCAGTGTCGGCATCTCCGTCGCATCCGGGCCCAACGCCCCGCTCGACGCGGCGCACGCGCTGCTTCGCGGCCTCGGGCTCGAGGACGCCGAGGAGGACCGGCGCGATCGCGCCCGCGACGAGGCAGAGCGGGCGAGAGACGAGGCAGAGCGGGAGGCGGAGCGAAGGGCGGACGAGCTCGAGCGGAGGAGCGACGACGCGGAGCGCCAGGGAGAGGCGATCGAGACGAGCCGCGAAGACGAGGTCGAGCGGCCCGCCTCCCGGCGGTCGAGCGGCTCCGAGGACGGCCCGGTCGGCCGGAGGAAGGCGCCGCAGGGTCACACGGGCTCCGCCCGCGACTGGGCTGCCTGCGTCCGCACGCAACGGGCGCGACACGACGCGTCGGACGCGACGTCGCGATTCGA